>CALFMR010000230.1 GCA_937880585.1 uncultured Acidobacteriota bacterium | reverse complement strand
ACATGGATCGCGTGCGAGGCTTTGCATTGGAATGCCGCCCCCGGCGGCATCGGCCATCCAGTCGTTCACGTCCGGCGTCCGGCCGTGGACGAATCGCTGATGGAACTCGTCGGTGACGCCGTACACAGCGGCCACGAGCCATGCCTGCCAGCCGATCTGCGCCGTGACGCCGCGCCACACGCCGCCCGCCCGCGCGCGAAGCACGAGCGCGCCGAGCAGCGCGTAACCGATGAAGTGTCCCGTGTGATCCGACAGGCCGCCGGGGAGCGTCGTCAGGTCCGGGATGGATGACGCCCCGAAGATGATCGCCATCTGCGCGAGCGCCGGCAGCCACAGTCCCCAGGTGCGGCTCATCCGTACAACCCGATCATGATCCAGCCGACGAGGTACGCGCCGACCACGAGTCCGCCGAAGATGCGAACGGCGAGCCGCACTTGATCGCGCGGCGCGTCGTGGACGAGCACGCCGAAGATCGCCGCGACCGCCGCGGCAAAAAGCGCCATGACGCTGAGGTGCACCGCCACGTCAGCTCCTCCGCCCGATCGCCAGGTCGTAGACGTCGAGCACGACGAGCGCGTTGAGCAGGCCGGCGGCGATGAGAAAGGTATTGCCGTACTCGTACGTCACGCGGACGACGTCCCCAGCGCCGAAGCCGCCGAGCGCGGCGACCAGGCGCGGCAGGCCGAGCACCCACTCGGCCGCGGCCGCCAGAAACACCAGGGGTTCGGCCGCCCGAAACGGGAACAGGCGGCCGCCAAAGCCCAGGCCGATCGTGAACAGGCCGACGAGCACGACGAAGAAGACGACGGCTTTTTCCGTGCGGCCCTGCAGCAGATGGCCGGCACCCGGCACGAACCACGCGGCCGCGCACAACATCAGCGGCGACGCGGAGGACGCGCGGCGATCGGGCACGGGCGTAACGGACGGCGACGGCATCGGGCGTCAGTTTATCCGATTGACGCGGCGGGTCCGGCCGCGCCGGTCGTCGAGCGCACGAGCACGAACGCGAGCGCCGCGCCGAGCGGTAGCGCGGCGACCGCGCGTTCGAGCGACGTGACCGCCGCAAGGCCCGACCATTCGACGATGAGCGTCACGGCCGTGGGCAGCGCGGCCATGGCAAGCCAGGCGATCAGGGGCCGATTGCGCGCCATGCGCCGGCGCCGCGTCGCCAAGAGCGCGAGCACGGCACCCACCGGCGCGGCAAGGTACAGCCCCGCGCATCGCCCGCAGACTGGCCACTGCACGCCTGCGGTATGAAAGGACCGGTCCGGCCGCTGGTGACACACCGTCGAGGCCATCGCATATACGACGGTCGTCCAGGCGCGCGGCTCACCGGTCATACGCGCGGCGGCCGCCGCGCCGAGCGCGACCGGCCAGACAATGGCACCCGCGACGAGCGCGGCTGGCAGGGCACGCACGAGCCGGCGTCGCCAGTCCGACATGGCGGATCGATCAGTCGAGCGTGAGCGGTCCGAAATGCGTCGCGTAGCGCGCCTCGAACTCCTGCCACGTGTAGGCGTGACTCTGGCCCCCGAGGTGTTCGAGCGCGTAGGTGGCGGCGACGCTGCCCATCCGCGCGCAGACGGTCGGATCCGCGCCGTGGACGAGCCCCTTCATGAATCCGCCGCGATACGCAGCGCCCACACCCGTCGGATCCGCGACGCGCTGCGGCGGCACGGCCGGGACGTCGGCGCGCGAGTCCGCGGTGAGCACGGTCGATCCGTGTTCGCCGCGCGTCACGACGAGCATCCGCGTGCGGTCGAAGATGTCCGACTCGGCCAGGCCGGTCTTCTTCTGCACGAGCTCCCACTCGTAGTCGTTGCAGATGAGCATGGCCGCGCCCGTCAGCCCATCGACCAGCTCCTCAGCCGACATGCGCGCGCACTGCTGGCCGGGGTCGAAGATGAACGGCACGCTCATCGCGCGGCATTCGTCGGCGTACTGCGTCATCGCGGCCGGATCGTTCGGCGAAATGATGGCGAGGTCGATGGGCCCCGCCGTGCGGAACGACAGCTCGCTCGCGTTCGCCATCGCGCCGGTGTAGAAGGACGCGATCTGGTTGTTCGCACTGTCCGTGCTGCAGAAGAACGACGCGGTGAACGTGTCGGGGATTTCCTTGACGAGCGACGTGTCGACGCCGGCCGCCGTGAGCCAGCGGCGGTACTCGTCGAAGTTGCGGCCGGCCGTGGCCATGAGCTTCGGCCGCTCGCCGAGCAGCGCGAGCGTATACGCGATGTTGGGTGCGCACCCGCCACGCCGCTTGTCCATGCTGTCGACGAGGAAGCTCAGGCTCACGCGCGACAAGTGCTCCGGCAGGATGTGCTCGGTGAACTTGCCCGGGAACGACATCAGGTAATCGAACGCAATCGATCCAGTGACGACGAGGTGCATGGGCATCAGCGGTCCAGGTATTTGTCGACGAGGAGCGAGAGCCGGGCGCGGGCCGCGGCCGGAATGGCGTCGGGGCGCGTGATGATCGCCGTCTCGAGCGCGCGGGCGCACTCGCAGTCGCGCGCGATCGGCAATCGGTCCACGGCCGCGGCGAGCACGCGCTGCGCCATCTTCGCGTTGGCCGTGAGGTTGGCGACGATCATGTCAACCGTGACCGAGTCGTGATCCGGATGCCAGCAGTCGTAGTCGGTCACGAGCGCGAGCGTCGTGTAGCAGATCTCCGCCTCGCGCGCGAGCTTCGCTTCCTGCAGGTTCGTCATGCCGATGATGTCGAAGCCCGCGGCGCGGTACGCATTCGACTCGGCGACGGTCGAAAACTGCGGCCCTTCCATGCACACGTACGTGCCGCCCCGATGGACCGTCGCGCCGGCACCCACCGCCGCGTCGTAGAGCACCGCGCTCAGCGGCCGGCAGAACGGGTGCGCGAACGCCACGTGCGCGACGAGCCCTTCGCCGAAGAACGTGCTGACGCGTCCGTGCGTGCGGTCGAAAAACTGATCCGGCACGACCAGGTGCTGCGGGGCGTAATCCTCGCGCAGACTGCCGACCGCGCTCGCCGACAGAATCCACTTCACGCCGAGCGACTTGAAGCCGTAGAGGTTCGCGCGGTAGTTCAGCTCCGACGGCATGAGCCGATGACCGGCGCCGTGCCGCGCGAGGAACGCAACCCGACGGCCGCCGAGCGTCGCGAGGACGTACGGACCGGATGGATCGCCGAAGGGAGTCGTGACCGTGTGCTCGCGGCGATCGACGAGCTCGGCCATGTCGTACAGGCCACTGCCGCCGATGATGCCGATCTCGGCCGAGACAGACGGAGAGGGAGACGGGGTTAGGGACATAGCACGCGTGTCAGAACCAACGGGATGCGCCGCTGCGGCGGGAACGCGGTCAGAGATCGACGGGTTCGACCCGCCGGCCGCGCGCGTCCGCCCGAATGATACCAGCGGCCACGCGCGGATCGTGCTCGAACAGGATGACGTGCCCTTCGGCCGCGGCCTCGCGCAGGAACCCGCGCTTGTAGGCCAGCGTGTCCATCGGATACAGGTCGTAGCCCATGATCCACGCCTCACGCAGATGCGCGGTCGTCGGCAGCAGATCGGCGGCGAAGATCGCCGTCCGGCCGCCCGACGCGATGCGCACGATCTGATGGTCGCGCGTGTGTCCGCCCGTGCGCCACACGCTCACGCCGGTCCAGCGCG
>CALFMR010000229.1 GCA_937880585.1 uncultured Acidobacteriota bacterium | reverse complement strand
ACGCCGAGCTCGCCGCCATCGGCAGTCCGATCGACTTCGTCGGCATCAACATCTACACGCCGGTCTACGTCCGCGCCGACGACTCGCCGGCGGGCTTCACCGTCGTGCCGCATCCCGCCTCGTTCCCGCACATGGCGTCGCCGTGGCTCTTCGTCGGGCCGGAAGCGCTCTACTGGGGCCCGAGGAACGTGTCGTCGATCTGGAAGGTCGGCGAGATCTACATCACGGAGAACGGTTGCTCGTCCTCCGACGTGCCGGCAGCCGACGGTCTGGTGTACGACACGGACCGCATCATGTATCTGCGGAACTACCTCTCGCAGCTGCAGCGCGGCGTGTCGGAGGGCGTGCCCGTGCGCGGGTACTTCCTCTGGAGTTTGATGGACAACTTCGAGTGGGCCGACGGCTACACGAACCGCTTCGGCCTGCACTACGTCGACTACGCCACCCAGAAGCGCACCCCGAAGCTGAGCGCGTCGTTCTATCGCGAGGTCATCGCGCGCAATCGAGTGTTGTAGAGGGAGATAGACTAGAAGCAGTTTGGGCACTCCGACCGACCCTGCAGGCCAGTCTGATCCTGCGTCATCCGCTTCCGACTCGCTTCGCGCGCATCATGCGTTCGTCCAGTTCTGGGGCGCGCGCATTGCGGCGGGGTTCGCGTTTCAGATGCTGTCGGTGGCGGTCGGCTGGCAGATCTACGACCTCACGCGGGACGCCTTCGACCTCGGGCTCGTCGGTCTCGTCCAGTTCATCCCATCGCTCCTGCTCGCGCTTCCCGCCGGGCATGCCGCCGACCAGTTCAATCGCCGGCGCATCGTCGTCTTGTGCCAGACGATGCAAGGCGTCGCTGTCGCGCTGCTGACGGTCGGCAGTCTCGCAGGCCGGCTCGACGAGCACGTGATCCTGCTGCTCGTGTTCCTCATCAGCGTCGGACGCGCGAGCGAGTCGCCGTCGCGGCAGGCGATGGTGCCCGCGCTCGTGCCCGAGTCGATGCTGGCGCAGGCGATGGCCGCGGCGGCGTCGGCCGGGCAGATCGCGATGATCGCCGGTCCGGCCGTCGGCGGCCTGCTGTACGTCGCCGGTCCCGGCGTCGTCTACGGCGCGTCGACGCTGTTGTACGTCGTGGCCGTCCTCCTGATGGCGCGTCTGCGTTACGAGCACGCCGCGCCTGAACGCCAGCGCGCCACGCTCAAGACGCTCTTCGCGGGTGTCGCCTTTATCCGCGCGCGACCGGTCCTGCTCGGCGTCATCTCGCTCGATCTCTTCGCCGTCCTGCTCGGCGGCGCCACCGCGCTCCTGCCCATCTTCGCGCGCGACATCCTTCGGACCGGCCCCTGGGGACTGGGCTTGCTGCGCGCGGCGCCGGCCGTCGGCGCGCTCCTGATGTCGATCTGGCTGACGCGGCATCGCCTGGAGCGCCACGTCGGCCGCATCATGTTCGCGGCCGTCGGCGCGTTCGGCGTGGCCACGCTCGTGTTCGGCATTTCGCGCCTGTTGTGGCTGTCGATGACCGCGCTCATCGCGCTCGGCGCGTTCGACATGGTCAGCGTCGTCATTCGCAACGCCCTCGTCCAGCTCGAGACGCCCGACACCATGCGCGGCCGAGTGAGCGCGGTCAACGCCATCTTCATCAACACGTCGAATCAACTCGGCGAGTTCGAGTCGGGCCTCCTCGCGTCCTTCGTCGGCGCCGTCGGCGCCACCCTCATCGGCGGCGTCGGCACGCTCGCCGTCGTCGGCCTCTGGATGCTGATGTTCCCGGCGCTCCGCGAACGCCAGCGACTGGAGGCCGCGGCAGAACGGGGGCCCGCCGCGCTCGAGAACGCCTGACGCCTTTCGGCCGCCGTTCGGCGGGCGGCGATAATGCGGGAGGCGAGGTCCACATCAGGCGCGGCTCGCGGCGGGCGCGCCCCGCGCAACGACATGCATTCAACCAGTCCCACATCCGACGTGCGTGACCCGATCCCGGGCGCGGCCGCGGCTCCAGCATCACCCGCCGAAGGACGGCACGGCCCGACCCGCTTCGACGTGATCGGCGCGGTCAGTTTCGTTCACGTCCTCAACGACATGATGCAGTCGGTCATCGTCGCGATTTACCCGATGCTGAAGGGAGAGTTTCACCTCAACTTCTTCGAGATCGGGGCGATCACGCTGACCTTCCAGTTGACGGCTTCGCTGCTGCAGCCGGTGGTCGGCATGGTCACCGACGCGCATCCGCTGCCATTCTCGCTGCCGGCCGGGATGTGTTTCACCCTCGGCGGCCTCCTGTTGTTGTCGGCGGCGCCGACGTACCCGATCCTGCTCGTCGCCGTGGCGCTGATCGGCTGCGGATCCTCGATCTTCCACCCGGAATCGTCGCGGGTCGCGCGCATGGCGTCGGGCGGCCGCTTCGGCCTCGCACAGTCGCTGTTCCAGATCGGCGGCAATACCGGCCAGGCCTTGGGCCCGGTGCTGGCGGCCGCGATCGTGCTGCAACTCGGACGCGCCCACGTCGGCTGGTTCGGCCTGCTCGCGCTCCTGGCGATGGCGGTGCTGCTGCCCGTCGGCCGCTGGTATCAACGTCACGTCGAGCAGCGCGTCCACCGCCGATCGGCCGATCACCGGACGCGGTTCCCGGCACCTGTCGTCCGCCGGACGATTGGCGTCCTGCTGGCGCTGATGTTCTCCAAGTTCTTTTACCTGGCGAGCATCAGCAGCTACTACGAGTTCTACCTGATCCGGCAGTTCGGTGTGTCCACGCACACGGCCGCGAATCTGCTGGGGGTCTTCCTGTTCGCCGTGGCCGGTGGCACGCTCATCGGCGGGCCGCTCGGCGATCGCATCGGTCGCAAGCGCGTGATTTGGTTCTCGATCCTGGGCTGTGCGCCCTTCACTCTTGCGCTGCCATACGTGGGCCTGGGGTGGACGGTTGGGCTGAGCGTGGTGATCGGATTGATTCTGGCGTCCGCGTTCCCTGCGATCATCGTGTACGCGCAGGACATGCTCACGCACCGCATTGGTATGGTGTCCGGCCTGTTCTACGGCTTTTCGTTCGGGCTCGGCGGCCTCGGCGCGGCCGTTCTGGGTGTGATCGCCGACCGCTACGGCATCGTGTTCGTGTATCAGGTGTGCGCGTTCCTGCCACTGTTGGGCTTGCTCGCGGTCCTGCTGCCCGACGTGCGCCCGTCCGAGGGCCCCGCGCCACTGCAAAAGAGATGACACAGCTTACCTATCCTCGCGCCCGCAAGGGCGACGTCGTCGACGACTACTTCGGAACGAAGGTGCCCGATCCCTATCGCTGGATGGAGGACCTCGATTCGCCGGAGGTCGCCGCCTGGCGTGAGGCCCAGAACGCGCTGACGTTCTCGTATCTCGATCGGCTGCCGCTGCGCGATCGGCTGCGCACGCGGATTACGGCGCTCTGGGACTATCCGAAGACTGGCATGCCGGCTCGCGAAGGCGGACGGTACTTCTACGCGCGTAACAGCGGACTTCAGCGGCAGGCGCCGATCTATGTGCGCGCGTCGCTCGATGCCGCGCCCGATGTCGTCATCGATCCGAACCTGCTGTCGCCGGATGGATCGGTCTCACTCGCGCAGTGGGCACCGTCGCCGGACGGACGACTCCTCGCGTACGGCCTCGCGGAAGGCGGCACGGACTGGCAGACGATTCATGTTCGCGATCTCGCAACCGGGCGCGATCTCGACGATGCCGTCGAGTGGATGCGGTTCTCGAGTCTGTCGTGGACGAAGGACGACCGCGGTTTCTTCTACTCACGCTATCCAGAACCGCCGAAAGGGCAGGCGCTCGAAGCCGCGCTGTCGGGACACGCGGTCTACTATCACGTCGTCGGCACGCCGCAAGCGGATGATGTGCTCGTCTACGAGCGGCCGGATCATCCCACGTGGTTCATCGGCGGCGGCGTCACCGAGGACGGCCGTTATCTGCTCGTGACGACGGCACGTGGCTCCGACAACACCAATCGTCTCTACGCGGCGGATCTTGGCGATCCGTTCCACCCAAACGTCCACGCGCCCATCCGCGCCATCGTCGAGCGCGACGACGCGGAGTTCGCGCCGATCGGCAATCATGGATCGACTGTCTTCGTCCGTTCGGACCTGGACGCCCCGAATCGGAAGATCGTCGCAATCGATCTCGCGCATCCGGAGCCGGCAGCGTGGAAGACGGTCGTGGCCGAAGCACCGGAGGCGATCGAGCAGGCGGCGTTGATCGGCGGACGGATCGTCTGTGGCTATCTGGTCGACGTCGAGAGTCGGCTGTCGCTCTTCGACGTGAACGGCCGGCCGGAGGGAACGATCGATCTCCCGGCGGCGGGCACCGTATCCGGCATCAGCGGCCGAGAGGATACGTCTGAGATCTTCTATTCGTTCACGTCGCCGCTCTATCCGAGCACCATCTTCCGGTACGACCCGGCGACGGGGACGTCGACAGCTTTCGAGGCGGCGCCCGCGCCCGTCGACGTCAGCGAATACGAGACACAGCGGATGTTCGCGACGTCGAAGGACGGCACGCAGGTGCCGTTCTTCCTCACCGCGCGCAAGGGTCTCGCGCGTGACGGCACTCATCCGACGATGATGTACGGCTACGGTGGATTCTCGATCACGCTCAGTCCGACCTATCGACCGGATGTGCCGGCGTGGCTGGAGCTCGGCGGGATCTGGGTGACCGTCAACATGCGCGGCGGCGCGGAGTACGGCGAGGCCTGGCACAAGGCCGGCACGTTCGAGAAGAAGCAGAACGTCTTCGACGACTTCATTGCCGTCGCCGAGACGCTCGTGAAGGACGGCTATACGTCGCCGTCGACGCTCGGGATGATGGGCGGATCGAATGGAGGGTTGCTCGTGGCCGCGGTCGAAGAGCAGCGGCCGGACCTGTTCGCCGTCGCCCTGCCGGCCGTCGGCGTCCTGGACATGCTGCGCTACGACCAGTTCACCGGCGGGCGTGCCTGGGTGACCGAATACGGGTCGTCATCCGATCCCGAGGCGTTCAAGTATTTGATCGAGTATTCGCCCCTGCAGAACGTGAAGCCCGGCGTCTGCTATCCGGCCACGCTCGTGACGACGGCCGATCACGACGACCGCGTCGTGCCCAGCCATTCGTTCAAGTTCACGGCGGCCCTGCAGGCCGCGCAGGGCTGCGACAGCCCGGTGCTCATCCGCGTGGAGACGGAAGCCTCACACGGCTATCGGCCGACTGACAAACGCATCGCCGAGCTCGCCGACGAGTGGGCGTTCGCCGCGGAGAACATGGGACTGCGGAGCTAAGGCGCTGGCGGCTGTCTACGTCCGCCCGTTCGTCAACACCGGCTGCGGGCGATACAGGTCCGGCAGCAGGCGCTGGAAGTTCACGAGCTTCGGCTTGTCGTTGATCACGATGTAGGGATAGGTCGGGTTCTTCACCAGGAAGTCCTGGTGGTAGCCCTCAGCCGCGTAGAAGGCGGTGAACGCATCGACGCGCGTGACGACCGGACGCGGGAAGACGTGCGCCTGATCGAGCTGCGCGATGTAGGCCTCGGCGACGCGCTTCTGATCCGGCGTCGTATAGAAGATGTTCGATCGGTAGCTCGTGCCCTCGTCCGGGCCCTGGCGGTTCAACTCCGTCGGGTTGTGCGCGACCGAGAAGTACACGCGCAGCAGCGTCCCGTAGGAAACCTGCGACGGGTCGTAGAGGATCTTCACCGACTCGGCGTGGCCGGTCTCTTCGGTGCTGACCTGCTCGTAGCTGGGATTCGGAACGTGGCCGCCGGTATAACCCGCGACGACGAGCGAGACG
>CALFMR010000228.1 GCA_937880585.1 uncultured Acidobacteriota bacterium | reverse complement strand
GATGATCTGCCCGAACTGTCGGAGTGGATCGCCGACGGCAATCGGCACGACCGCCATCTTGTGGCCGGGTGGAATGCGCGCGGTTGCCGTGACGCCTTCGGCCATGGCGCCCTTCTCGATGTAGTCGACGGCGACGACGAGGTTGTCGGCGGCATTCAGGCGGATGATTCGCGCGTCGGACGTGGCGGTCGGTGCACTCATGATCGGCTCTGTCTTCATGTTAGCGTGTCAGCACCTCGGCGCGTCGCGGTCGGACCCGGCGTTCGCCAGGACCGTCGCGCATGCGCACTTGCACATTTCACGCGCCCTCGGGCGCCACGCTCACCTTCACCGCGCTCGGCCAGGGCTGCGCGCCGCTCGGCAACCTCTACCGGCCCATCTCCGAACGACAGGCGCAGGAAACGCTCGCGGCCGCCTGGCGGGCGGGCATCCGATACTTCGACGTCGCGCCGCTCTACGGACTCGGCCTCGCCGAGACGCGGTTGAACCACTTCCTCCGCGGCCGGCCGCGCGACCGATACGTCCTGTCGACCAAGGTCGGTCGCCGGCTGGCCGTCTGTCCGCCAGCGCAACGGACGGGACGAGGCGCGTACTTCGATACCCCGTCGCGACGCGAAGTGTACGACTACACCTATGACGGCGTCATGCGATCGTTCGAGGACTCACTCGAACGGCTCGGCGTCGACCGCGTGGACGTCCTCTACGCACACGACCTCGACGTCTTCACCCACCGATCGATCGCCGCGCGCGACGGGCACGTCCGCACGTTCATGCGAGGCGGGTACCGCGCGCTGCTCCGCTTGCGTGCGAGTGGGGTCGTGAAGGCGATTGGTGCGGGCGTGAACGAATGGGAGGTCTGTCAGATGCTCGCCGAACGTGGCGACTTCGATCTCTTCCTGCTCGCCGGCCGTTACACGCTGCTCGAGCAGGAGGCGCTCGAGACGTTCATGCCACTCTGCGAGCGGCGCGGCATCGGCATCGTGATTGGCGGCGCGTACAACTCCGGCATCCTCGCGACCGGCGCGACGCCCGGCGCGTTCTACAACTATCGTCCCGCGCCGCAGGCCGTCCTCGCGCGCGTGCGGCGACTCGACGCGGCGTGCCACGCGCACGGCGTGGCGCTGGTCGAGGCCGCTCTACGTTTTCCCTTCGGCCACTCGTCGGTCGTCTCGGTCATCCCCGGCGCGTCCCATCCGCGTGAAGTCGCGCGCAACATCCGGACGCTCACGGCCAACATCCCGCGCGCGCTCTGGACGGACCTGCGCGACGCGGGCTTGATTCGTGAGGACGCGCCCCTGCCGCGGTAAGCGATGTGGAGCCTGGGCCTCCAGGTCCAGCGAACATGAAGGCACGACGACGCCACTTCTCTTGTTGGATGACGGCCGCAGTGTCGCGCCGTTCATCTTGATCGACAAAAGGAGTCGGGACCGCGATCAGCTCACCGCTGAAATACGTGCTGGCCGGCGAGGTAGGTCTCTTCGACGTGGATGGAGCCGTTGTCGGGATCGACACGGAACCGCACGAGGTCCGCGCGCTCACCCACGGCCAACCCGCGCGCGCGTCCCCCGATACGGCCGGCATTCGCAGGATTGATTGTCGCCATCGCAACCGCGTCGGCCAACGAGACGCCGGCGAACCGCACGACGTTCGCGATGGCGCGGTCGAGGCGCAGTGCCGATCCGGCCAGCCGATCGCCGCCGGCGAGGACGACGCGGCCGTCGGGCGTGAGGTCGATGCCTTGGTCGCCGAGATGATAGCGACCCGGCGTGGCGCAGGCCGGCGCGCTGGCGTCGGTCACGAGCACGGATCGACCGACGCCCTTCGCACGAACGGCCACGGTCAGAAATGAGGCGGGCAGATGGATGTCGTCCACGATGAACCCCGCCGCCAGCCGATCGTCGGCGAGCTGATCCCAGATGTAGTTGGGATGCCGCCGCATGACGGCGTGCGCGCCATTGCCGAGATGCGTCGACATGGTGGCGCCGGCCGATACCGCGTCGGCAATCTGAGCCGCGGTCGCGGCCGTGTGGCCAATCGCCACGATCACGCCGCGAGCAACGGCCTCTTCGATATATCTCGTCGCGCCGGGCCATTCGGGGGCGAGCGTGACCATGCGCAGACGTCCGCGCGACGCGTCCTGCCAGCGCGCGAGCTCGTCGAGATCCGGCGCGCGCACCCACTGGCGCGGATGCGCCCCGCGCGGCCCGTCGTCGGGCGAGATGTGCGGACCTTCGACGTGGAACCCGTCGAAGACGTCGCCGAGCGGCAACGCCTCACGCGCCTCGGCGAGATTCGCCAGTGACGCGCACATGGCATCAGGCGCCGCCGTAATGACCGTCGGCCACGCGCGCGTCGTCCCAGTCGACAGCAGCGCGTCGATCGATCGCGCGAGGTCGTCGACCGACACGTCGGGTGTGTTGTAGTCGACGCCGCCGAAGCCGTTGACCTGAAGATCGATCCAGCCGGGCACGAGATAGCGGTCGTCGCTGGACGCGCGGCGTTCGATCGACTCGATGGATCGCTCGAACGTCAGCGCGATTGGCTGTCCCATGCGGATGTCGAGCCCGTGCAGCGTCTTCACGTGTGCGTGACGAACGTGCAGTGGCGACCAGGAGCCCACGGCCCGCACATGCGCTTAGGCCGCCTGTCCGCGCTTCGCACGGATCTTCGCCATGGCGCTCGCTTCGATCTGACGGACACGCTCGCGGCTCAGCATCAGGCGGCGGCCAACCTCACCTAACGTGTGCTCGTGATCGGTCGCCAGTCCGAACCGCAGGCGCAGCACTTCGCGCTCGCGGTCCGTGAG
>CALFMR010000227.1 GCA_937880585.1 uncultured Acidobacteriota bacterium | reverse complement strand
GACGAGGTGCTGAAGAGCCTGACGCCCGCGCAGCACGTCGTCCGCGTCGTGCGCGACGAGATGCTGGCGCTCTTCGGCGACAAGACCGGCGGTCTGCCGTCCACCGATGCGTCGCCGCGCGTCATCCTCATGCTCGGCCTCCAGGGCTCGGGCAAGACGACCAGTTCCGCCAAGCTGGCGCGGTTGCTGGCGAAGCAGGGGCGGCATCCGATCCTCGTGTCGACCGACGTCCGCCGGCCGGCGGCGATCGAACAGTTGTCCGTGCTCGCCAAGCAGATTGACGCGCGCGTCCACGAGCCGGCCGACATGGATCCGGTCGCCCGCGCCTCGGGCGCGCTGGCCGAGGCCAAGGCGAAGGGCTTCGACACGCTCATCGTCGACACCGCTGGCCGGCTGCACATCGACGACGAGCTGATGGTCGAGCTCGACGCGATCAAGGCGGCCGTTGCGCCGACCGACCTGCTGTATGTCGCCGACGCGATGACCGGTCAGGACGCCGTCCGCAGCGCGGGTGAGTTCAACCATCGCGTGGGCATCTCGGGCGTTGTGCTGACGAAGATGGACGGCGATGCGCGCGGCGGCGCGGCGCTCTCGGTCGTCGGCGTCGTCGGCGTGCCGATCGCGTTCGTCGGTGTCGGCGAACGCGTCCAGGACCTCGAGGCGTTTCACGCCGACCGGCTCGTCTCGCGGATGCTCGGCATGGGCGACGTACTGTCGCTCATCGAGCGCGCCGAAGAGGCGATCGACGACGAGAGCCGCGAGCGGCTCGAGAAGAAGACGCGGCTCGACGACTTCACCTTCGACGACTTCCGCGATCAGCTCCGAACGATCAAGAAGATGGGCCCGCTCGACCAGGTCCTCGGCATGATTCCCGGCCTCGGCGCGCTGAAGCAGGCGAGTCAGGCGCGGGCGCAGATGGACGACGGGCAGCTTGGCCGCATCGAGGCCATCATCGGCTCGATGACCAACGCCGAGCGCCGCAACCACTCGCTCATCAACGGCAGCCGCCGCAAACGCATCGCGCGTGGCAGCGGCACGTCGGTCGAAGACGTGAACCGGTTGCTGAAGCAGTTCGTCGAGATGCGCAAGATGTTCAAGCTGATGGCCGGCGCCGGCGGCGGCCGTAAGGGACGCCAGCGGCTGATGGGAATGCTGAGGGGCGCTGGGAGAAGTTAGAAGTTCGAAGCCAGAAGCCAGAAGTAGGTTCTGGTTCGTTTCAGTGGAGCTCTGGGCCTTCAGGCCCAGGGGACAAGTCAGGAGATGTGATGCTGACAATTCGTATGCGGCGGGCGGGCGCGAAGAATCGGCCGTTCTTCCGCGTGGTGGTGACCGAGGCGCGGTCGGCGCGCGAGGGACGGTTCGTCGAAGTGCTCGGACACTACAATCCGCGCACCACGCCCGAGGCGGTCGAGATCGATCGCGATCGGCTCGCGCACTGGCTGAAGGCCGGCGCGCAGCCGTCCGACACGGTGCGCACGCTCATCGATCGGCTGCCGCCGGTCGAGGCGGCCGCGGCACCCGAGGCGGCCGCCCAGTGAGTCGCGGCCGAGACGTCGTCGAGGTCGTAGCCCGCGCGCTCGCGGGCCGGCCCGACGAGGTCGTCGTCACCGAGTACGACCGCCGCGGCCAGACCGTCGTCGAGCTGACGATGGCGCCCGGCGAGCTCGGCCGTGTGATCGGCCGGCAGGGACGAACGGCGTCCGCGCTGCGCGTCCTGGCGGCTGCTGCCGGCGAGGCTGAAGATCAGCGCGTCGTCGTCGACTTCCGCGACGAGTAGCCGCGCCGGTGAACTGGACGACGATGGTCGCCGTGGGCCGGGTGGTTCGGCCGCACGGCCTGCGTGGCCAGGTCGTCGTCGCGTCCGAGACGGACTTCGGCGAGGAACGCTTCCAGGTCGGCGCGGTCGTGTACGCGCCGGCGGGCGAGGGCGAGCCGCGGCGGCTGACCGTGACGACGAGCCGCGAAGATCGCGGCCGGTGGGTGATCGGCTTCGACGCAGTCGGATCGATCGATGAAGCCGAGGCGATGCGCGACGCTGAGCTGCGGATTCCCGCCGCGGATCGTCGCGTACTTGAGCCTGGCGCCTTTTACGTGGACGACCTCATCGGCTGCCGCGTGTGGACGATGACGGGAGCGGACGTGGGCACGGTCGAGCGAGTGGAAATGGCGACGGGCGCGCCGGTACTCGTTGTCGGCACGGACGACGAGATCCTCGTGCCGCTCGCGGACGCCATCTGCCGGCGCGTAGACGTCGCCGCGAAGATCGTGGAGATCGATCCGCCAGACGGCCTGCTGGAGCTGAATCGCCGGAGGCGATGAGGTGGCATGGTCATCGACCTCATCACGATCTTCCCGGCGATGGTCGAAGCCGCGCTGGCCGAGGGCGTGATCGGCCGGGCGCGGACGCGCGGCGTCGTCGACATTCGCGCGCGTGACCTGCGCGAGTTCACGTCGGATCGCCACCGTACGGTCGACGACGTGCCGTATGGAGGCGGGCCGGGCATGGTGATGAAGCCGGAGCCGCTGTTCGCCGCGGTCGAGGCGATTGCCGCCGAGCGCGGGCCGGCATCCGCGGTCGTGTTGATGACGCCGCAGGGCCGCCCGTTCACGCACGCGGCCGTCGAGGGGCTGAGCCGGCTCGAGCGGATTGTGGTGATCTGCGGCCGGTACGAGGGTGTGGACGAGCGCGTGGCCGACGTGCTCGTCACCGACGAGATTTCGATCGGCGATTACGTGCTCTCCGGCGGCGAACTGCCGGCGCTCGTGGTGGTCGATGCGGTCGCGCGGCTCGTGCCCGGTGTGGTGGGCGATGATGCGTCGGTCGCGGCCGATTCGTTCGCGGATGGCTGGCTCGACTATCCGCACTACACGCGGCCCGCGGTGTTTCGCGGACGCGCGGTGCCCGACGTGCTCGTGTCGGGGCATCACGGCGAGATCGAGCGATGGCGGCGGGCCGAGCAGGTCCGGCGCACGTATGAACGGCGGCCCGACCTGCTGGATCGGGCCGTGACAACGGCGGACGACCGCAAGCTGCTCGCCGAGCTCAGGCAGCGCAATGCGGCGGCCGGCGTCTCCGATCGGAAGACCGACGGGCAGGAGCCCGGCGATGAACGTGACGACTGAGCGAGGAGTTCCTGTCATGAAGGCGATTGAAACGGTTGAGCAACCCCACCTGACCACGCGGCCCGCCATGCGATCGGGCGACACGGTGCGCGTCCACGTGAAGGTGCGCGAAGGCGACAAGGAGCGCATCCAGGTGTTCGAGGGGACCGTCATCGGCATGCACCGCGGCGGCGCGCGCGCGACGTTCACGGTGCGCAAGGTGTCGTTCGGCCAGGGCGTCGAGCGCATCTTTCCGCTGCACTCACCGACGATCGACAAGGTCGAAGTCGTCCGCAGCGCCAAGGTCCGCCGCGCGAAGCTGTACTTCCTGCGCGAACTGCGCGGCAAGGCGGCGCGCATGAAGGAACAGAAGCGCACGGCCTAGACGGCCTCCGGCGCGCGGCCGGCCGCGGGCGCGCGCCAGGCGGGAATCTTGATGACCCGTCCGCGGGCCTCGCGCACCGTCGAGAACGAGATTCGCCGGCTCGGCTACGTCCACGTGGCCGGCGTCGACGAAGTGGGGCGCGGGTGTCTGGCCGGGCCGGTCGTGGCTGCGGCCGTCGTGCTCGACGCGGACTGCTACATTCCCGGCGTCGCGGACTCGAAGGTGCTCACGGCCGACGACCGCGAGCGCCTGTTCCCACGCATCGCGAAGGCGGCCGTGTGCTGGCACGCGGCCATCGTCAGCGCGGCTGAGATCGACCGGATCAACATCCACCGCGCGTCGCTCGAAGCGATGCGCCAGTCCGTGATGGCGCTCTCGCCGCTCCCGGGGTTCGTCCTCGTCGACGCGTTTCGCATCCCCGGCTTGATGATGCCGCAGCGTCCGATTCCCGGCGGCGATCGCCGCTGCACCGCGATTGCGGCGGCGTCGATTCTCGCCAAGGTGACGCGCGATCGCCTCATGCTGGCGCTTCACGAACGCGATCCGCGCTACGGCTTCGACCGGCACAAGGGCTACGCCACGCGCGCGCACCTCGATGCGATGGGGCGTTTCGGCTATTCGGACGAGCATCGGCGGTCGTTCAGGCCGCCGTCGCTGTTTGATACGATGCCGGTCGACGACTGATCATCCGCGCGGACGCCTGATGCGCGGCCCGCGTGTTCCGGCCTCGGGAGGCTCGCATTCGTTTCTTCACCCGCTTGCTGCTCGCGGCCTACTTCTTCGAAGCCGGGCTCCTGCTCATCGTCGCGCCGTGGACGCTCTGGTGGTGGAGGAACGTCTTCGCCTTCGTGTGGCCATGGGTCGGCGCGGTCATGGCCTATCAGGCCGTGCGCGTGGCCGTGAGCGCGGTGGGCGTCATTGTCGCGCTGGCGGGGATCGCCGAGGCGCGCCTGCTCTTCGGCGGCCGTTGGCGATCGCCGGGATCCGCGTCCACCGGATCGTGAAGCTGCCAGATCAGCCGCTCGTCTGCCTGGTGACGGACCGCCGGCGGCTGGCTCCTGCCGCGAGGACCGTGCGGGACGAACTGATCGCGCTCGATCGCGTGATCGATGACGCGATCGCGGCTGGTGTGGATCTCGTGCAGGTGCGCGAACGCGACCTCGACGCCGCGGTGCTGACTGGGTTCGTGCGCCGCATTGTCGCGCGCGCCGACGGAACGCCGACGTGTATCGTCGTCAACGACCGCGCCGACGTCGCCATCGCCGCGGGCGCCGCGGGTGTCCATGTGCGGAGCGATGGCCCTCCGGCCGCCCGTCTGCGCGCGCTCGGTCCGGCCGGGGCCTGGGTCATCGGTCGGTCGTGTCACGCTGATGATGCGTCGTCGGTCGCGGCGGGCGCCGACTACGTGCTGTTCGGCGCGGTCTTCGCGACGACGTCCAAGCCTGGCGCGACGGCCGCGGGGATCGACGCACTCGCGCACTGGTGTCGAGCGACGGACGTGCCCGTCGTGGCCATCGGCGGCCTGACGCCACGCGGCGCGGAAGCGTGCGCGGCGGCTGGTGCCGCCGGTGCGGCCGCCATCGGCGCGTTCCTGCCTGAAGGGCAGGGACCTGACGCGATGGGCGCGCGGCATGCCGTGCCGGCGTTTCGCGCCGCCCTCGCGCGCGGCATCGCGACGCGCAAGTCGTCGGACGTGCCCGACGAGGTTTGAAGACGTCGATCGCAACCTGTTAGAGTAGCCGCCCGACCCCTCCCGGCCATGAACGACCTCGGCTCGAAGCTCAAGCGTGCGCGCGAAGACCACGGCATCGCGCTGCGTGACATCGCGGCCCGCACCAAGATCTCGGTGACGGCACTCGAGGCCGTCGAACGCAACGACTTCAGCCGTCTTCCCGGCGGCATCTTCGGCCGATCCTTCGTGCGCGCGTATGCCGCCGAGCTCGGCCTCGATGCCGACGCGATCGTCGCGGAGTTCGTCGAGGCGCTCGACGAGCAGGAGCGCGAGGCCGCGGCCCGCGGCGCGATCCGGCCGGAGATCACCGATGACGATCGGCTGTTCCTGGCGCGGCAGCAGCAGGCCGTGCGGATGCTGCGCTGGGGACTGATCGCGCTTGCGGTCGTGATTGTCGCGCTCGTCGTCTGGAGGCTGCACGCCTGGCGATCGCGCCGCGCCGCCACGCCGGCTGCGGTGACCGCGCCTGCCGCGTCTTCGTCCGCGTCCCCGGTGACGACACCGCCCGTGGTGTCGCCTCCACCGACGTCGCCGACCTCTTCATCTGCCGCGCCGGACGCCGTGTCTGTGGTGAATGCGGCGACTCCAGCCGCGACCCCGTCTGGCACTGACGCGTCATCCCCCAGCGCGACGACCGCGGCGGCGACCAACGGCATTGCCGTCGAGTTTCTCGTGAGCGACGACTGCTGGATCGTCGCGACGAGCGACGGACAGCGATCGATTTCGGAACTGTTCCGCGCGGGAGACGGTCGGCACCTGGACGCGATGCGCGAGCTGTTGTTCGACGTTGGCAACGCGGGCGCAGTGGAGTGGTCGATCAATGGTCACCCGGCGAAGCCGCTCGGCCGCGCCGGTCAACACGTCCGCGTCGTGATCACGCCCGCCAACGTCGCGCAGTTCCTGCAGCCATAACGCGCGAGCGCCGGGCGGGCACGGAGGCGCGCCCCTACCTTCTAACGCTCTTTCCCGCCGCCCATTCCGATCGCATCTCAGACAGCCCGTCCATGTACACCGCGGCGTGCTGCCGTTCGTCGTCGGTCGCGAGCGCTTTGAAGAGAGCGATCGCTCTGGCGAGGTCGCGCTGAATCGTCGCGCGCGTGGCGTTGAAGTAGAGCCGGCGGATCGCGTCGACGCCGTCGCGCGGGTGGCCGCTCACGAGCGCCGCACCTCGAGGCCCGTGCGTTCGATCTGGAACGGCAGGACCGTGGCGCCGCCGTTGGCGAGCGCGGTCGCGACGGCTGACCGTCGATCCGGATCGGTGAGACAGACGAGGCAGCCGCCGCCCCCGGCGCCGCAGACCTTCGCCGCCAGCGCACCGGCGAAGCGGGCGCGCTCGATGAATGCATCGATCTCGCGCGTCGTCACGCCCGGCGCGAGCCGTTTGCGCGCGTGCCACTCCGCTGAAAGGCACAGCGCGACGCCGCGCCAGTCCTGCAGCTCGATGGCTTCGCGCAAGCCGATTGCCGCGTCGCGAATCGCGTCGAATGCTTCGATGATGGCCGCGTCGCCGTTGATACGGCGGACCATGACGTCCCAGTTGTTGATGCCGGAATTGCGTGACGCGCCCGTGTAGGCGAGCACGAGCCGGCGTTCGAGCTCCGCCGGATCGACGTGGAGCGGCTCGCGTGAGACGCCGCGAACGCCCAGCTCGATGGCCGCAATGCCACCGTAGAGTGCGGGGCGATAGTCCTGCGCGCCGGTCGGGACGCCGAGCACCTGCGCCTCGATGTTCATCGCGACAGTGAGCAGATCCTCGTCGCCGAGTGGCCGTCCGGTCCAGGCGGCCAGCGCGCCGATGACGGCGACGTTCATCGCCGACGATCCCGCGATGCCCGCGCCGACAGGCGATTCGGCGTGCGTCCGGACCTCGACCGGCCGCGCGCCGAAGAACCGCACGAGCCGCGCGATGAGGGGAAGCTCGCTGTTGTCGAGCGCCTGCGGATCGGCGACGTCGACCATGTCGCCCGTGTCCTCCGAGATGAGGACGATGCGGTAGTCGCGTCGCGAGGTGATCGTACAGTGCGCGCGCAGGCTGATCGCGGCGTTGATCGTCTGCGCGCGATCGTGGAACAGGTACAACGGCCAGATGTCGAACGTCCCGCCCGCGAGATCGATGCGGGTCGGCGCTGAGGAGTCGATGCGCACGGCGCATTATAATGTCGGGCGAATGTCGCTTCGGGACCTTCGACGCCACGTCGGCCGGTTCGCCGTGGCCGGCTTCGACGGCCCGGCCGTTCCCGACTCCCTCCGCGACCTGGCCGCCGAGTTCGATCTCGCCGGTGTCATCTACTTCGCTCGAAACGTCGTCGACCCCTTGCAGGTCGCGGAGCTTTCGCGAGATGTCGCGGCGCTCGCGCGCGACTGGCCGTTCTGGATCAGCGTCGACCAGGAAGGCGGTCGTGTCGCGCGGCTGAAGACGCCGTTCACCGTGTGGCCGCCGGCGGCGACGCTCGGTCGAAGCGGCAGCGACGATCTCGCCGCGCGGTTTGCCGCGGCCCTTGCCGCCGAGCTCGCTGCGGTTGGCGTGAACCTCGACTATGCGCCGGTCCTCGACGTGCAGACCAACCCGTCGAATCCCGTCATCGGGGATCGCGCGCTGTCCGAGCGCGCTGACGACGTCGCGCGCCTCAGTGCCGCTGTCATTCGCTCGCTCCAGGACGCCGGTGTCGCGGCCTGCGGCAAGCACTTTCCCGGTCATGGCGACACGACGGTGGATTCGCACGAGACGCTCCCGGTCGTTGAACACGAGAAGCGGCGGCTCGAGGCCGTGGAGCTCGTACCCTTCCGCCGCGCGATCGACGCGGGCGTCGCCGCCCTGATGACGGCGCACATCGTCGTGCCGGCCATCGACCCCGATCGTCCGGCCACGCTCTCGCGGCGCGTCGTCCAGCACCTCCTCAAGGACGCGCTCGGCTTCCCCGGCGTCGTCTTCAGCGACGATCTGGGGATGAAGGCCATCAGCCGCGAGGCGCCGCTGCCCGAGGCAACGGTGCAGGCCGTCGTCGCCGGGTGCGACGTCGTGCTCTTGTGCAACTCGACGGCCGACGAACAGGCGGCCGCGCTCGAGGCGCTGATCCACGCCGCGGAGTCCGAGCGACTCTCGTCGACGCGGATCGACGACGCCATGGCGCGCCAGGAGCGAGTCAAAGCACGATTCCTGCAGCGTCAGCCAGCCGCGCGAGCGCGTCTCGATCTCGTCGGCTGCGACGCGCATCAAGCTGTGGCGCGCGAGATGGCGGGCTGGGCATGACACCGCGGACCCGCGCGGGGCTTCGCCCGTTCCGGCCCGTCCGTCCTGGTAGCCGTGTCGCGCTCGTCGCGCCGGCCAGCCCATTCGTGCGCGAAGAGTTGGACGCCGGTGTCGCCGAGCTCACGCGCCTTGGCTTCGTGCCCGTCTACGACAACAGCGTCTTCGATCGCGAGCCCATCGTCGCGGGTCCGGCCAATCGTCGCGCCGAATCGCTGATGCGCGCGTTGACCGCTGACGACGTCGACGCCGTCATCGCGGTCCGCGGCGGTTATGGGAGCGTCGAGACGCTTGCGCACCTGGACGCGGCGCGGATTGCCGATCGACGTACGGCCTTCGTCGGCTACAGCGACGTCACGTCGCTGCACACGTTCATCAACCAGCGCGCCGGCCTCACGTCCGTGTACGGCGCGATGATCGACCGGCGAATTGCGCGCGGACCGACGGCGTACGACGTCGCGTCGTTTCTCGCGAGCCTCTCGGCCGATCCGATCGGCGAAGTCGCGATCGACAACGGCGCGTCCATTCGCGGTGGGGAAGTCGAGGGCCCGCTCTTCGGCGGGACGCTGACTCAGGTGGTCGCGTCACTCGGGACTCCGTTCGCGTTCGACCCTCCGGCCGGTTACGTGCTGCTCGTCGAGGACATCGGCGAGCGGCCGTATCGTCTGCGACGCATGCTCGTGCAACTCGCCTCCAGCGGCCGTCTCGCGCACGCCGCGGCCGTCGTCATCGGCGAACTGCCGAACTGCGACGAGGGCGCGGATGGGATCACCGGTCGTCAAGTCATGGAAGAGTTCTTCGCTGATTTTTCCGGCCCTGTGATCGTCAACGTGCCCGCGGGTCATACGAATCGGCCGACGCTCAGCGTGCCGTTGGGTGTCTCGGTCCGCGTGATCGCCGACGCGCGTCCGCGTCTGATCTTCGACGAGGCGGCCGCCGCATGAAGGCGCGCATCCATTTCATCGGCATCTGCGGCACCGCGATGGCCACACTCGCCGCCATGCTCAAGGCGCGCGGTCATGACGTGCAGGGCTCCGATCACGCCGTGTACCCGCCGATGAGCGACTTTCTCGCGCGCGAGGAGATTCGCGTCCTCGACGGCTACGACGCCGCGCACATCACGCCGGAGATCGACCTGGTCGTCATCGGGAACGCGATCTCGCGCGGCAATCCCGAGCTCGAGGAAGTGCTCGATCGCAAGATTCACTACGTCTCGCTGCCCGAGGCCGTGCGCGATCACTTCCTTTGGCAGTCGCGTTCGATTGTCATCGCCGGTACGCACGGCAAGACGACGACGACGGCGTTGACGGGGTGGCTGTTGACGGCGGGCGGGCTCGATCCGAGTCTGCTCGTCGGTGGCATCGCGCAGAACTTCGACGGCAGCTATCGCCTCGGGTCCGGCCGTGACTTCGTCATCGAAGGCGACGAGTACGACAGCGCGTTCTTCGACAAGACGGCCAAGTTCCTCAAATACCTCCCGGACATCGTCGTCGTCGGCAACCTCGAGTACGACCATGCCGACATCTATCCGGATATGGAGGCGCTGCGCACGGCGTTCCGGCGGCTGCTCACGATCGTGCCTCGACACGGGCGCGTGTTCATCGGCGCTGACAGCCCGGAGGCCGCGGCGCTCGCGACCAACGCACGTGGCCGCGTCGAGACGTTCGGGATCGATGGGACGGCCGACTGGCGCGCGACGGGAATCGAGCCGTCGGCCGGGAAGATGCGCTTCGAGGTCTGGCACGGCGACCAGCCGTTCGGGTCGTTCGAATCGCCGCTCGTCGGCGTCCACAACGTGCGCAACGCGCTCGCGGCGATCGCGGTGGGCTCGGCCGTCGGCCTGTCCGCGGAGGAAATGCGGAAGGGGCTCCTAGCCTTCAGCGGCGTGCGGCGCCGGCTCGAACGCCGGGGCGAGGCGCGCGGCGTCACCGTGTTCGACGACTTCGCGCACCATCCGACCGCGATTCTCGAGACGCTCCGCGCCGTCCGCGCGTCGTACCCAGATCGGCGCATCTGGGCGATCTTCGAGCCGCGATCCGCGACCTCCTGCCGGCGCGTGTTCCAGGACGATTTTGCCCGCGCCTTCATCGAGTCCGGCGCGGACGAGATCCTGCTGCCCGCTGTCTTCCGCGCATCGCTGCCCGAGGACGAACGGCTGTCCGTCGAGCGGCTCGTCGACGACATCGTCCGGGCGCACCGGCACGCGCGTTATGTGCCGAAGGTCGACGACATCGTCAAGATCGTCGCCGACGAAGCGCGCGAGGGCGATCTTGTCGTCGTCATGTCCAACGGCGGTTTCGAGGGCATCCATGACAAGCTGCTCGCGGCCCTGGCGCGATGACCGAGGCCACTCGCCGGCAGATTGACAACGAGCTGCGCGCGATCGCGGGCGATGCCTTCGTCCACGCCGACGAGCCCCTGGCGCCCCTGACGACGTTTCACATCGGCGGGCCGGCGGATTGGCGGGTCGACGTCGGGTCGGTCGACACGCTCGTTGCGGTGCTGCGCCTGGCGGCTGAGGCGGACGTTCCGGTGACGATGATCGGCGGCGGATCGAACGTGCTCGTCGCTGACGCCGGCATCCGAGGAATCGTCGTGCGCCTCCGCGCTCTGGGCATCTCGCAGCCAGCGCCGGACGTCGTGCGCGCCGAGGCGGGTGTGACGATCAACGGTCTCGTGCGATGGACGATTGGCCGTGGTCTGGCCGGTCTCGAGCCGTGGGCCGGCACGCCCGGGACGGTCGGCGGCGCCGTCCACGGCAACGCGCACTGGCAGGGGAGAAACGCCGGCGATCTCGGCCGCGCGTTTCATCTGGTCTCTCGGGCAGGCGAGCGGCGCACGGCGGCGACGCCGGAGATGGCCTTCGCCTATGATGCAAGCCGACTGCAGCACAGCGGCGAGATCCTGGTCGCGGCCGACTTCGTCGTGTCGCCGGCCGATCCCGCCGCGCTGCGCGAAACGGCCCGTGCGTCGCTCGCCTATCGCAAGCGCACGCAGCCGCTTGCGATGCCGAGCGCGGGCTGCGTGTTCCAGAATCCCGACCGCGCGCGCGATCCGGTGCCGGCCGATCGGCCCGCGTCGGCCGGCGCGCTCGTCGATGCGGCGGGACTGAAGGGGTACCGTGTTGGCGGCGCGCTGATCTCGCCGACGCACGCGAATTTCGTCGTCAATGCTGGTGAAGCGACAGCGCGCGACGTCCGCGCGCTCGTCGAGCGAGCGCGCACGGCGGTACGGGATCGATTCGGCGTCGATCTGCGCGACGAGCTGGTGTATCTGGGAACGGAGTGAGATGGCTGAACTGCTGATCCACGGCGGCCGCCGCCTGTCAGGCCGCGTCGACGTCGAGGGCAACAAGAACGCGGCACTGCCGCTGCTGGCCGCGTGTCTGCTGACGACCGAGACGTGCGAGATCCGCAACGTCCCGCACATCCGCGACGTCGCCGTGATGATCGATCTTCTGCAGTCGCTCGGCGCGACGGTCGAGGGGCGCGGGACGTCGACGCTGCGCGTGACGTGCCGCGACATCCGGTCATCGGAGCCCGATCCGAAACTCGTCGGCAAGCTGCGCGGGTCGGTGTTGCTCCTCGGCGCGCTGCTCGGACGGCAGAAGCGGGCGGTGATCGCACCACCGGGCGGCGACTTTCCCGCGCGGCGATCGATTGCGACGCACCTGCGCGCGCTCGTCGGGCTCGGCGCGCGTATCGTCGACACGCCCGCTGGGCACGCGATCGAAGCGCCGGATGGACTTGCCGGTGCGTCGATGTATCTCGTCGAAGCGTCAGTCACGGGCACCGAGACAGCGCTGCTCGCCGCCGCGCAGGCGTCAGGACCAACCGAGATCCGCAACGCCGCGTGTGAGCCGCACGTCGCCGAACTGTGTCGCTTCCTCGCCGCGATGGGCGTTGGCGTCGAAGGGACCGGCACGTCGACGATCCGCATCGCGCCGCCTGGCCGGCTGACCGGTGCGACGCACGTCTTGCGCGGCGACTATATAGAAGCCGCGTCCTGGGCCGTTGTCGCCGCCGTCACGGGTGGCGAAGTCGAGGTCACCGGCGTTCACGAGCAGGATCTCGAGCCGATTGCCGCCGTACTCGCCGAACTGCACCTGCGTTTCGAGCTCGAAGACAACCGCTTTGCCGTCTTCCCATCGTCGCTCGTCGGCGCGCGCCGCATCACGACGGGACTCTGGCCCGGCTTCCCGAGCGACATCGTCAGCCTCGTCACCGTGCTCGCCACACAGGCACAAGGCGGCACGCTCGTGCACGACTGGATGTACGAGCTGCGCCTGTTCGCGCTCGAACAGTTGAGCGCGATGCGCGCGGATCTCTTCCTGTGCGATCCACACCGGATCATCGTGACCGGTCCGACGAAACTGCGCGGCCGCACGCTCGACAGCCGCGACATCCGATCCGGCATGGCCCTGATCGCCGCCGCCCTCGCCGCTGAAGGTCAGAGCACGGTGCTCGAGATCGAAACCGTCGAACGCGGCTACCAGGACGTCGTCGAACGCCTGCGCGCCCTGGGCGCGGATGTGGCGAGACAGGAAGACTGATGACAGGGATCAGGGGACAGGGGGACAGAGCTAAGAAAAGATGACACCGCGAGACCCCGAGCGTAGCGAGGGTGTCGAGCGCCGTAGCGCTGGGGGTGGGGCCCCAACGCACTGCAAAGAAGATGACAGAGACCTCACGCAAAGCCGCGAAGATCGCGAAGAGGCACAGATAGAGGGCCTGCGAGCGAAGCGAGAGCGCCGTAGCGCTGGGGGTGGGGCCCCAGCGCACTGCAAAGAAGATGACACCGCCCTGGAGCCCCGAGCGTTCAGGCTCCACAGAAAGTCTTACTGTCCTCCGAAGTTCACCGGCCCCGGCTCACTGCCCGGCGCGGCGCCCGATGGCGTGGGCGCCGGCACCGCAGACGGCGCGCGCGGCGGCGCTTGAATCGGGCGTACTCCGAGCGAGGCGGTTGGGCCCGTGTCGATCGGCAATCGCAGCGGCCGCAGGTCCTCTGCCGACAAATCCAGCACACGTACGATGTGCGGCGTCAGCATGACAACGACGTCCGTCTGCTCGGCTTCTTTGTGGTTGCGGGCGAAGAGCTTACCGAGCACCGGGACGTCGCCGAGGCCGGGGATCGTGTCGTGCTCGGTCCGCTCGTCCTCGCGAATGAGTCCGGCGAGGATGTTCGTCTCGCCGTCCTTCAGTCGAATCGACGTCGTCACATTGCGCTGCCCGAAGGTTGGCAGCCCGTTGTAGCCGGCCGCGCCGAGGCTGCTGAGCTCGATGTTCAGCGCCAGCGTCACGTCGTCGTTCGGATGCGTGCGCGGCGTGATGCCGATGTTCACGCCGATCGTCTCGTAGTCGAACTGCGTCTGCGGCTGGATGGCAGCCCCGCCCTGCGCGATAGGCGTGATCGTCAACCGCGGCACGGGCACGCGCTGGCCAAAGCTCGCCGTGGCGGTGGTCCCATCCGTGATGCGGAGGTGCGGGTTGGCGAGGATGCGTGTCCGCGAGTCCGTCTTCAGCAACCGATAGTACAGCGCCGGGATGTTCGTCATGAGCACGTTCGACTGGCTGAGCGTGCGCAACGTGCTGAGCGAGATGCCGTTGGTCGAGTTGACGTCGGCCGAGCCGTCGATGCCCGGCGAGCCGGGCGACGCGATCTGCAGGCCGTACTCGCGGAGCGCCGTGCGGTCGACCTCGAGTACTTCGACGTCGACGACGACTTCCGGCCGCGCCTTGTCGAACGCGCTGAGAAAGCGGCCGATGACGTTCAGCCGTTCGGGTGTGTCGCGCACGAGGATCATGTTCGTGCCCGTGACCGGCGCGATGTAGCGTGTGTCGGCGACGATGCGCAGCGCGTCGATCGTTTCTTTGAGATCGGCGTTCTGCACCGTGAACTCGCGCAGGACTTCGTCCGTGTACTGCCGCCGCTTCGGTGGCGTGTCGGGCGCGACGACGATCGCTGACGGGGCGGTCACGTGATAGAAGGTGTGCGTCGCGCGTCCGACCTCGTCGAGCGCGCGGGCGAGCGTCATGCCGTTCAGCAGGCTCGCGGGCGCCGGCAGATCCTCGACGTCAGGATCGAACGTCACCGAGATGTGGCCGAGTCGCGCGAGGAGGAGATAGAGGCTGCGGACGGTCAGCCGGCTGCCGGTTGCAATTTCGGACGGCAGCGTCGTGTTGGGCAGCGTGTCGCCGGCGGGCGGGAGATCGCGCGTGCTCTCGATGAGCGACTCGAGTCGCGTCTCGCCGTTCTCGGGCCGACTGAGCTGCTCACGCAGCGCGATGCGCACGCGGCGCAGTTCGGTTTCGACTTCTTCGCTCGTCGGGTTCAGTTCGTTGGCGAGCTGCAGCTCGACGAGCGCGTCCTGATCGCGGCCCTGGCTCGACAGCCGGCGTCCGCGCAGCAGGTGCGCTTCGGAGGCGCGGAGCCGCGAGCGTTCGAGCCCGAGCTGCGCATCTCGGTCGCGTGGATGTTCGCGCACGGCGCGCTGGTAGCTGGCGACCGCCAAGTCGTAGTCGCGCAGGTCCTCGGCGGCTTGGCCCTGCTTGAGCGCCGTCGATGCGCAGGCTGAGAGCGTCGCGGCCAGGATCGCGGCGAGCGTGGCTCGAGCCAGGCGGCGGACG
>CALFMR010000226.1 GCA_937880585.1 uncultured Acidobacteriota bacterium | reverse complement strand
ATCTGATCCTTCGGACAAATGTAGCTTAGGCCGCCGCAGGCAAAGCCGCAGCCGATGGCGAAGGGCACCGCGGCGACCTGACCGGCGAAGACTGGCGGCAGCCCGACGGCCGCACCGACGAGCGCGCCGGCGTACGGTCCGGCAATGAGTCCCGCGAGATACGCGCCCGCGAGCGTGAGGTCCGCGGCTTCGTAGCCGAGCAGCAGACGCGCGGCGACGCCAGCTGTCAGCGGAACGCCGAGACCGGCCGCGAAAACGAGTCGCTCGGGCCAGTCGCGCTTCTCGGTCAGCAGGATCCGCCGGAACCAGTGGAACCGCACGAGCATCGTCGCGAGGATCGCGGCGACGGCCACGTTGGCCATCAACTTGATGAGCAACAGTTCGTGGTCGAGCGGCATGGAGCAGCGTTAACTATAACACTCGAAGGAGTTTAGGCGATCCAAGCCGCGCCGGCGGAGCGCTTTGCTATCATGCACACATGATTCGTCCGTTTCTGGTCGGCTTCGCGACGACGTTCAGGCACATGTTCCGGAAGCCGGTGACGGTGAACTACCCGGACCAGAAGGTGCCGGTGTTTCCGAAGTACCGGGGCAAACAGGTCCTGATGCGCGACGAGAACGGGCTCGAAAAGTGCGTCGCCTGCGGTCTGTGCGCGGTCGCGTGTCCGGCCGACGCCATCTATCTCGAGGCGGCGGAAAACGACGGCACCGTCCAGGCGGGTCCGCGCTACGCGTCGATCTACCAGATTCACAAGACGCGCTGCATCTTCTGCGGGTACTGCGAAGAGGCGTGCCCGGTCTCGGCCATCTTCATGGGCAAGGACTACGAGCTCGCGGTCTACAGCGGAAAGGACTTCATTTGGGACAAGCAGGATCTGCTCGTGCCGGCCGCGACCACGCCCGAACCGGCCACGCGCTAGACTCGTCCCGCCGTCCGACATCCGCCAGCCCATCCAGCGGCGCCGCGCGCGTCGTCCGGCTGCCCGTGATACCGCTCTGATGCAGAACTTCCTCGATGCGCTCGACGAGAGGGTGCTCGTGTGCGACGGCGCCATGGGCACGATGCTGTACGCCGCCGGCGTCTTCATCAACCGCTCGTTCGACGAGCTCAACCTCGTGAGCCCCGAGCTCGTCGCCGACGTCCATCGCCAGTATCTGCGCGCGGGCGCCGACGTCATCGAAACGAACACGTTCGGCGCCAATCCCTTCAAGCTCGCCACCTTCGGCCTGGCCAGCGAGACGGCCGCCATCAATCGCGCGGGTGCAGCCATCGCTCGCCGTGCGGCGCTCGGTACCGCGTGGGTCGCCGGATCGATCGGGCCGCTCGGCGTGCGGCTCGCGCCGTGGGGACGGACGAGCGTGGAGGAGGCCGAGGCGGCATTCCGCGCGCAGGCCGAAGCGCTCGTCGAGGGCGGCGTCGACCTCGTCATCCTCGAGACGTTCCGCGATCTCAACGAGCTCGTCGTCGCCATCCGTGCCGTGCGTGCGGTGTCGTCACTGCCGCTCGTCGCGCAATTGACGACCGGGGAGGACGGACACACGCTGGACGGCACGCCGCCGGAGGTCTTCACGCCGGCGCTCGAGCAGGCCGGCGCTGATGTCGTCGGGTTGAACTGCTCGGTCGGGCCGGCCGCGATGCTCGAGACGATCGAAGCGATGGCACACGTCTCGAACGTCCGTCTCGCCGCGCAGCCCAACGCGGGCCGGCCGCGCGACATCGAAGGCCGCAATCTGTATCTGAGCTCGCCGGAATACATGGCGAGCTACGCGCGCCGCTTCGTTCGCGCGGGCGTGCGCCTGGTCGGCGGGTGCTGCGGGACGACGCCGGCCCATACCGAGCAGATCGCGGCGGCCGTCAAGGCGATGCCCGCCGTGACGCGGCGGACGCGGCCGTCGGCCGCGGCGGACCGCCACGATCCGCAGCCGCCAGCGGCGTGGCGCGACAAGTCCGCGCTCGCACGCGCGCTCGCCGACGGGCAGTTCGTCGTCATCGCCGAAGTCGCCGCGCCTCGCGGCCTCGATCTGTCGGCGCCGATTGCCGACGCGCGATGCTTCCGCAATCTCGGCGCGGTGGCCGTGAACGTGCCGGACTATCCCGTGTCGGGCGCGCGCGTCAGCGCGCAGACGCTGGCCGCGCGGATCGAGCAGAGCGGCGTCGAGACGCTCCTGCACTGCACGTGTCGCGAGCGCACGCTGCTCGGCCTGCAATCCGATCTCGTCGCCGCCGACGTCCTGGGCCTGCGCAACTTGCTGCTCACGACCGGCAGCCCTCGTCCGTCAGCCGCGCACGCCGAGACATCGTCGGCCGCGTCGTTTGAGGTCGATGCGGTGGGGCTTCTGCACATGGCAGGCGAGCTCAATCGCGGGCTCGACGTCGCGGGTCAGCCGATTGGCGAGCCGACGCGATTGCACGTCGCCGCCGCGTTCAATCCGCTGGCCGCCGACATGGACACCGAGTGGCGGCGCCTCGCGCAGAAGATCGACGCGGGCGCGGAGTTCATCCTGACGCCGCCCGTGCTCGACGTCGAGGCGTTCGAACCGGTGCTCGCGCGTCTGCGGACGGCAGGCGTACCGATTGTGGCCGGTGTCGCCGCGCTCGAGGGCGTGCGGCACGCCGAATTCCTGGCAAGCGAAGTGACGGGCGTGCGCGTGTCGGACGCCACGCTGGCGCGGCTTGGTGCCGCGGCCGACGAGGCCGAGGAGGCGATGCGGATGACCATCGAGATCGTCACGTGGCTGTACGCGCGCGTGCAGGGCCTGCACGTCACGTCGTTTCACGGATCGCCACGCACGGCCGAGCGGCTGCTCACGCGCATCGGCCCGACCGTCGTCGGCGTGCCTGTCGTCGAGCAGGTGCGCCATGCGTGAGGCGTCGTCGACCGGCGCCGGACTCCGCGATCATTTCCTGCTGTTCAGCCGTTTCCTGCGCAGTCCACGCACCGTCGGCGCGCTGACCGCGAGCTCGCGCGCGCTGGCCGAAGCGATGGTGACCGGGCTCGACCACGGACAGAGCCGGCACATCGTCGAGCTCGGGCCGGGCACGGGCGCCCTCACCGGCGCGATCGTCGATCGGCTCGGCACGGACAGCCGGTTCCTCGCCATCGACATCGATCCGCGGTTCGTGCAGCAGATCCGCAAACGCTGGCCGGACGTCGAGTGCGTGTGCGCGTCGGCCGAACGCGTCGACGCGCTCGCCGCCGAGCGGAGCATGACGCCCGTCGATCACATCGTCTCGGGCCTGCCCTTCGTCAGCCTGCCGCTGCCGATGACGCGCGAGATCCTCGCGAGCATCGGCCGCGCGCTGCGGCCCGGCGGCACGTTCACGACGTTCCAGTACGTCCACGGCTACCGCCTGCCATCAGCGGTCGCCTTCCGCGCGCGCATGAACGCACTCATGGGCAGCACGCCGCACCGCTACCTCGTCGTCCGCAACTTCCCGCCGGCGTTGGTGCTGACCTGGACGAAGGGCACTGATCAAGTTCGAAGTTAGAAGCCACTTCTGGCTTCTGGCTTCACACTTCTAACTTGTCAGGTGCGTTCCCCAGCAAGGCCTCAATCGCCTCGGCCGCGACTTCCGCGCCGTCGAGGGCGATCGTTTCCGGTGCGGGAGGCTGCGTGATCGCGGCGTCGATCGCCCGTCGCCAGCGGCCGGCGAAGAGGTCGGGCTGGCTGATGAACGCGCAGCGTAGATAGCGCGGCATTTCGCGGACGAGGACGTCGTACTCGCGGAACGTGCCGCGCGACGTGTAGACGAGCGGCGTGCCCGCGGCGATGCACTCGGCCACGATGCCGAAGCCCGGCTTGGTGAGGACGACGTCGACGGCCGCCACCAAATCCTCATAGCGGAACGCGCCGCCGTGGAATGCATCCTCGGTGACGACCGCGACATGACCGAGCGCTGCCGCGCCGACGCCGCTCACGCGATCGGTCGTGACGACGGTCCAGTCGCGAGCGACATCCACGCGTGCGAGGTCAAGATTGGGCATTCCGTAGCCGCCGAACGACAACAGCGCAGCGGGACGATCCGCGGGCAGACCGAAGTGCACGCGCGTTTCCGCGCGCGATCGCTTCGATTGCCGCGCGATGAGCGGAACGCGCGTCACGCGCGACGCGGGGAAGACGTCGAACCCACCCGAGAACGGTAGTTCGAGCGCGCGCGTCGCCTGGCGGTAGGCGCCGCGGATGGTGTCGATCACCGCCGCGCCGCGCGGCAGGAAGCCCGGGTGGGCTTCGTAGATCCAATCCCAGGTGAAGTTCGCGAGTGCGACGGACGGACGTCCCAGGCGTGCGGCCACGGCAAATGCCAGCGGCGGCACGTCGCCGACGATGACCTCCGGGCCCACGGGCGCGAGGCGCGCGACCTCGGCCTCGACGCGCTCGTCGAAGCTGGCGTAGAAGGCGAGCGCCGCGTCGACCGTCGCGGCGTCGTCGTGCGCCACGCTCGACGACTGCACGATGCCCGTGTCGCACACGCCAGGCAGCAGCGTGTACGGGCCGTTGATCGTACGCGCGAGAAGGCGCGGATCGACGGCCGATCGGATGACGACGGGCTGTCCGGTCCGCGCCGCGAGGGCGTTGATGACCTCGACGTCGCGCGAGGCGTGGCCGAACCCGTGTCCGGACACGTAGAAAACGATGGGCATGCGGACGATCCTCCGGTGTACGCTACGATTCCCCCATGGCCCTTGCCGAGCGTGACTTCTTCGTCGAAAAAACCGAGGTGAAGCCGATGTCGCTCGCGTGCCCGCAGTGCCGGCACCGCGACGATTATCAGATCAAGTGGGTGCGGCGGACGAAGAAGGCGCAGTTGCCGCGCGGCGCCGACGAGCGCGACCGCGCGATGTACGGCAAGCTCCGCGACCATCTCTATCGCATCGACGACTTCGTCAACTGCGCGCGCTGCCGCCGCCGGTTCGAGATCCCCTCGCACCAGTCGATGGTCTTTCTCGACTAGTACACGAACGGCAGCAGCCGCCAGCGGACGGTCCGCGCGTAGTCGTCGTAGGCGGGCCCGAACGCGCGCCGGAGCGTGCGTTCCTCGATCGGGATGGCCAACACGAGATAGGCTGTGCTCACCGCCGCGAAGAGCGCCCGGCTGCCCGTGAAGAGCGGCGACGGCCACACCATCAGCAGCCACGCGAAGTACACGGGGTGGCGGACGAAGGCGTACGTGCCCGTCCGCACGAGTGCGGCCGGGCGATCGGTCGCGCGGCCGATTGCCTGACGCACGCCCGCGAGCGCGAAGACGTCGAGCTCGCCCGCGGCGACGAGCGTGAGGACGACGCCGGCTATCTGCACGCCGATCAGCAGCAGGCTGACGGGCGATCCGACACGCCACACGACGCCGGGCACCGGCTGCCACAGCGTCATCACGCCGATGAAGAGCACGCTCGCGACAACGACGTAGATCGTTCGCTCGAGGCGAGGCGTCGCGCGCGCGATCCACGCCTTGACGCCGGTGCGCGCGAAGATCGAATGGTGGATCGCGAAGATCGTGAACAGCGCCACGTCGATGACGATGGCGCGCGGCCTGTCGGCGGTCGAGCCGCTCGCGTCGGCGAACCGCACGACGTAGACGAAACCCGCGTAGACGAGCGACGCGGCAAAGAGCGCGGCGCCGGCGAGTGCCGCGGCGGCGCGCAGACGGTCGTGCGATCGGGCGAGCGTCGGCATCGGGACGTATTATAGAAACCAGGATGCCTCCCACCCGCGTGGCCATCACCGGGATGGGCGCGGTGTCGCCGTTCGGCGTGGGACGCGAAGTGTACTGGGACCACATCGCGCGCGGCGTGAGCGGCACGCGCGCCATCACCGAGTTCGATGCGTCGTCGCTCGCGTGTCGCGTGAGTGCGTCGGTGCCGGACGAGATGCTCCACGCGGCCAGCGAGCCCGGCGTCGATCTTGCCTCTGACGGTGACGCGGGCGGCCGCGCGGATCCCCGTCGCTACTCGAAGGTCTCGCGCATCGCCGTGCTCGCGGCGCGCGAAGCGCTCGCCGACGCGAGGCTCGAGCCGGGCACCCCCGACGTCGGCGTGGTGGTCGGCAGCGGGGCCGGCGGCATCGACGTCGCCGAACGGCAATACGGCGATTACTACGCCGGCGCGCGCCATCGCATCTCGCCCTACGCCATTCCCGTCTCGATCGTCGGCATCGTCTCGAGCGAAATCTCGATTGCGCTCGGCCTCCACGGGATGAGCCACGTCCTGTCGACGGGCTGCACGAGCTCGACCGATGCCATCGGTTACGCCGCGGGTCTCATTCGCCACGGCGAGGCGTCTGCCGTCATCACGGGCGGCGCGGATGCCTGCGCGACGCCGGGCATGATCTTCGGCTTCGGCCGCATGCGCGTCGTTGCCACGCACTACAACGATCGGCCGAACGAGGCGTCGCGGCCGTTCGACCGCGACCGCGACGGCTTCGTGCTCGGCGAGGGCGCGTGGCTGATGGTCGTCGAGGACGAAGCGCGCGCCCGCGCGCGCGGCGCGCACGTCTACGCGACGATCGACGGCTACGGGTCGACCTGTGATGCGTATCACCGCGTCCAGATGGACCCGGACGGCGCCGAGATCGTGCGCGCCATGGAACTGGCAATCGCCCGCGCCGGACGGCCCGTCGAATCGATCGGCTACGTCAACTTTCACGGCACGTCGACGATGCTGAACGACGCGGTCGAGGCGCGCTGCGTCCGGCAGGTGTTCGGGGCGGCCGCCGATCGCCTGGCCGGGTCGTCCACGAAGTCGATGATCGGCCATCCGCAGGGCGCGAGCGGTGCCGCGGGCGTGATGGCCGCGGCCCTGGCGCTCTCGCGCGGGCTGCTGCCGCCGACGATCAACGTCGCGCACCAGGATCCGGACTGCGACCTCGACGTCATTCCCAATGTCGCGCGCCGCGCGGAGGTCGACGCGGCGCTGTGCAACTGCCTGGGCTTCGGATCGAAGAACAGCGCGCTCGTCGTCGGGCGCGCCTAGCGCCGCACGCCACCGGCCATGCTCGACGTCATCATCGCGGGAGCAGGGCCGGCCGGATCGGTGGCCGCGCTCGTCCTCGCCCGCGCCGGCGCGCGCGTGCTCCTGCTCGATCGCGAGACCTTTCCACGCGACAAACTCTGTGGCGACACCGTGAATCCGGGTGCCGTCGCGCGTCTCCGCGCGCTCGGCCTCGAGGGCGGCCCGCTCGCGACCGCGCGATCGCTGGCCGGCATGCGCGTCTCGGGGCCGACGACGACGGTGACGGCGCCCTACGGCGATGGGCAGCGCGCGCTCGCGCTGACGCGGCGCGCGCTCGACACGTGGCTGCTCGAGGCGGCGATCGCGGCCGGCGCGCGCTTCGAGAGCGGACTCGTCGTCCGTGAGCCGCTCGTCGACGACACGCGCGGACGTCCACTCGTGCGCGGGCTCTGTGTGTCACGCGGCTCCGACGCGCCGGCGACGCGGCTGCCCGCGATGATCACGATCGCCGCAGACGGACGTCGGTCGGCGACCGCGCGCGCACTGGGTCTCGTACGCCACCCCACGCGTCCGCGGCGGTGGGCGTACGGCACGTATGCCACGGGCGTGACCGGCCTGGACGAGTACGGCGAGATGCACATCCGGCCCGGGTGGTACGCCGGCGTCGCGCCGCTCGCCGACGGCCTCGTCAACCTGTGCATCGTCACCCAGCCAGAGGCCGGCGAGGCACCGATGACCGTCGTGACGCGCACCATCGCGCGCGAC
>CALFMR010000225.1 GCA_937880585.1 uncultured Acidobacteriota bacterium | reverse complement strand
AGCGTTGGCCGCGCCTGCAACGCGTACCGGCGCGCCTCCTCGGCGTCGGCTTTCGTCCGGAACACGTGCGGGAGCCGGAACAGGTGGACACAACGGCCGAGACATGAGCGCGATCGGCAGCACGCCGATGCGCGTCTACTCTGCCGGCGCTATCGCCCGAATCGCAGCGCCGCGCGCGCCCGCGCTTCGGCGGCCACGGCCTCACGATTTCTCGTGGGCGCAGTCGTCACGAGCGCGTCGACGAGCCGGCGCGCGGCCGCGGCGACCTCGTCGACCGCCGTGCCGAACGCCTCGGCGTTCGCTTTCGACGGCGCGTTGAAGCCGCTGATCTTGCGGACGAACTGCAGCGCCGCGCCGTGGATCTCGTCATCAGTGGCTGGCGGATCGAAGTTGAACAGCGGACGGATATTGCGACACATCTGCGGCTCCTGCGCCAGGATCGCGTCACCGCTTCGAGGCTGTCAATCCGGCCCTTCGCGATCTTCGCGTCTTCGCGTGAAGCGAAGAACCCCCTTCTGGCTTCTGGCTTCAAACTTCTAACTTGATCCTCGCGCGCTTCGCTCGCCTCGCGCGTGCTCGAGATAGGCCGTCACGTCGTCGCCGTACGTCTCCGGCAGGTCGAGGGGCATGCCGTACTCGACGAGGACGTCGGCGCAGCCGACCCAATCGCCGTCGTCCGCTGGCCGGTTGCGCGATGCCCATGCCAGCGTCCCGCTGACGTTGTTGTCATACGCGTGACGTTCCGTCCAGCTCGCGCCGTGCTCGAGCAGGAAGCGTGCGAGCGTCGGGTCGCCGCGGAAGACGGCGTGGTTGAGCGCCGACGCTCGCCAGTCGCCGCCCGTGACGGCGATCGGCCAGCCGAGATCGACCATCAGCCGGACGGCGTTTCGATCGCCGGCCGCCGCCAACTCCGGCAATTGAGCGAGCTGGCGCGGCGACAGGCGCGCGATGATGTCGGGGTGCGCGCCGTGAAGTCGCCGCGCTTCGTCGCCGTCGGCTCGTGCGCACGCGGCGACGAACTGTTCCTCGACCGACAACGGCTCGGCCGCGCCGGCGCCCGCGAGCACCGCGGCCACGTCCGCCAGTCCGTACTGTTGCGCCGCACGGTACGCGCTCACGCCGTGCATCGTCGCGTGAAGATCCGCGCCCGCGTCGAGCAGCGCCTGGACGTGCGCCGCCGATCGGCGGCGTCGGATGGCCCAAAAGAGCGGCGATCCGATTGTGCTCGATCGGTCGTTCGCGTCGCGCGTGTACGCGAGGAGCAGCCGCAGGCCGTCGATGTCGTCTTTGTCGAGCTGATGGTGCAGCGCGTTCGTGCCCTCGACACGCGCGCCCGCGTCGAGTAGCGCGCGCAGGCAGGCGTGATCGGCGCTCTCCGTCGAGTGATAGAGCGACTCGTTGTCGTTCGGATTGGCACCGGCCGCGAGCAACAGGTGCGTCATCTCCGCATCATGCGTAATCCCGGCGGCGCCACAGAGCGCGCTCAGCGGCATGTTCGGCGCCGCGAGCCATGACTGACTCGGATCCGCGCCCGCGTCGAGCAGCAAGCGGGCCGCCTCGTGCAGCCGATCGCGGAACGCCGGCAACCGGCCGAGGCTCGAGTGCGTGACCGCAACGAGTGGCGGCCGCCCCAGGGCCGCGCCGCACTCGGGACACGTGAAAGGCGACACGCGGTTCACCCATCCGGGCTCCGCGAGCGCGCGTCGGATGGCCTCCGTGTCGCCGACGGCGCATGCGAGGATCGGGTCGGCGGCGACGAGATCGGGCGTATCGGCAAGCATGCGCGCCGCCACACCTGGTCGAGGCCGCTCGTTGTCGTGTTGATAGACGAAGTCCAACCAGCGGTGCAGCCGATGCGACGGATCGTCGGCGCGCCCGTGCTCGACGTACGCGCGTAGCGCGTCCCATGACGGGAAGCCGTACTCGCGCGCGAGGCACGATTGCGCGTCGTGCAGCCGCCAGTCGCCTTTCGCCAGCGCGGCATCGTCGCGGCCGCGTGCGGCGGGAAGTGAGAGACGAAGCCGCGCGAAGGCCGCGGGATCGCCAGCACGACAGGCGCGGAGCAGATCCTTCGCCTGCTTCTTCAGATGATCAAGGTTGGGGCGCGAAGGTAGCGTGGGCACGGAAACCTCCAGGCATGGAACCGCCGATGGCCCGCAATTCCGGCTGCACAGAGGTTTGGCTGACGAACGAACGAGGCAAGTGGGTTCGACCCTTCCCGCGGGCCCGGGTGCGGCTTGCAACCGCGACGGTCATTCTAGTGGGATGGCTGCCGCGGCGGCAAGCGAGCCGAACGTCGCGGCGATCTCCCCGGCGCTGAAGGGCCGCGGCTCCATTCCGTCCGTGGAGCCCTGGGCCTTCAGGCCCAGGGAGAACCCTCGTTCAGCTTTCGTCCGGGCGCCTGTTCGGTGCGATGGGGCCGAGCAGCAGACGATCGATTTCGGTGGTGAGTCGATCGCGGACCCAATCGGCCGCATCCGTCGCGCGGAAAACGTGCTCCCAGAGCGAGGCGCCGCCGCGCGTCCACATCACGGCTACCTCCATCGTCTCGGCTTCACGCTTGAAGATCCACCAGTACTGACCGCCCGGCCGCCCCGGCCAGAAGCAATCGCCGTAGCCGCCGGCAAGCGCCGCGTCGAAGGCGCGCACGAGCGATTCGACCCCCGCACGCGCCGGGGAGACCGACACCGTTGCGTGCTCGGTCCCCTCCTGGAGCAGGACGGTGAGCAGGTCGGGGGCGTCGAGCGCAAGGTGCAGGTTCATCGTGCCGATCCCACGATACCCATCTTTCAGCGCCGGCGCGAGCGTGCGGCACCTGCGGTAGGCTTCCGGCGTGACGGACTCCGGCAGCACGGCCGGTACGCGCGAACACGACGGTCGCGAAGACGCCGTTCGCGTGGGGTGCCGCGTGGTGACATCGCCATGATCGTCGTGGCCGCCTGCTGCGCGTAGGCCATCGCGGCGGCGCCGCCGCGCATCCGCTTCTACCTGCTGTGGGTCCTCGTCACGCTCACGCCGTTCGCCGGTTTTCGCGCGGGACTCACGTCACACTACTTCTATCTGCCCGCCGCCGGCTTCGCGGCGCTGACTGCCGAGTTGTTGTGGTGGGCGAGGGAGAAAATTGACGGAAGGCGGCAGGGGACAGCACGACTCGTCTGGTTCGTCATCACCGCCGCCCTGATCGTCCGCTGCGGCGCATTCGCGGCGCGCAACGCGCGCGTGTGGGGCGACGCGCAGGTCGTCTACTCGACGTACGCGAATCGCGTGCGCGAGACGTATCCGTCGCTCACGCGAGGCACCGTCATCACCGTTCCCGCTCCACCGCCCGAACTGCCCGCGCATCACATTCCCGCGCTGCTGCGATGGACGTACGATGATCCGACGTTGCGCGTCACCGTGGCGGGGGAATAGCCGATACAACCGCCGGCCGGCGTGTCACTGACCTACGGCGTCGGCTCCGCCTGAAATGCTGACCGGTTCGCCGTCGGTCATCTCGGTCGCGTCGACGATGACGCGGTCGCCAGCGGCCAGGCCGTTGACGATCTCGGCGGCGTCGCGCGTGACGAGGCCGGTGCGGACCGCCCGCTCGTGCGCGCGGCCATCGTCGCCGACGATGAACACGGTTTGCTGACTGCCTTCGCGGTGTATCGCGCCGAGCGGCACGGTGAGCGCCTCGGTGCGCTGGTCGAAGAGGATCTCGACGCTCACGGGGGCGTCGAGCGGCAGCGTCGCGTTGCCGAGGAGCGCGACGCGGACTTCGCCGGTGGCCGCGGTTGGATCGGTCGGTGGCTGCACGTGCGTGACGTGCGCCGCATGTTCGCCGGGATCGGAGAGCGTGCGAACCGCCGCGAGCTGCCCAGGCTGCACGCGGCCGACCTGCAGCACCGGCAACTGGACGTCCACTTCGACGTGCGACGGATCGACCACGCGCAGGACGGGATCAGTCGGATCGCCCGCCACCGTGTCGCCGACCGCGTGCCAGACGTGCTGGACCGTTCCAGCGAATCGCGCCGTGATGGTCGCGCGGCCGGCTTCGGCCTTGGCGAGCGCGAGTTGGCTGTCGGCCTGACCGAGCGCGGCTTCAGCCGCCGACACCGAGTCCTGATCGGCGGCGAGCGCGTTGCGCGCGATGAGCCCGCGCGCGAAGAGCGCCTGCTGGTTCGCTGCGGCCGCCTTGGCTTGGTCGACTCGGGTCGCGGCCTGCGCGCGGTCGAGCTCGCGCGCGGCGACGACCTGCGTGATCGACGGGATGTCGAAGCGTACGAGCAGATCGCCTGGCGCGACGCTGTCGCCTTCCTTCTTCGGCAGCTCGACGATGACGGCGGGTTCGGGCCCGGAGATCGTCCAGTCGCCGGCCGCGGCCGGCACGACGGTGCCCGGCGCACTCGCGACGTCGCGTAGCGGGCCGGGGCGCACGACCTGTACGCGGACCGTGACGGGCGCCGCCACCTCGACCGGCGCCGACCGGCGGCATCCGGCCGCGATCGCCACGATTGCCGCCATCAGACAGAAACCAACGCGAGCTCCGCGCCTGGAACGATCGACACGCACAGGACGATTCTAGCCCTCCCGTTCCCGTCTGCGTTCGGCACGCGGTTGGACGCGGCTTGGCAGGTTCGTTCGCGTGCGTGGTCCGGTTCTTGCCGCACCTCTTCAGGTTGTCCAGCGGCCGGTCGGAAGGAGATCACGGATGCAGTCGACGAAAGCGAAGACGTGGATGGGAACCGCGGCGGGGGCGCTGGCGCTCGTCGCGCTCGCTGCGGCGCCGGCCCTGGCGCAGTCGTTCCGCGGCCCGGTCCCGGACCGCCACATGGCGGCCGTCGGCATCTCGTTCGGCGTCGCCGTTCCGGGCGACGATGGGCTCGACACTGGACCGACGCTCGGCGTGGACGGCGAATACTACCTGTCGTCCCGCATCTCGGTCCGCGGCCAGTTGAGCGGCGCCTGGTGGGGGATTTCGAACGCCGGCGACCACAACGGCGTGAGCCCGGCGACGCTCAGCGGCAATCTCATCTACAACTGGGAGCGCGGCGTCTTTCATCCGTACGCGACGGTGGGGCTGGGGCTCTACAGCTACCGCTTCACTGAAGACGACATCGACAGCCACGACACGACGCTCGGCGTGAATATCGGCGGCGGCGTGGAGTACTTCCTCGATCGCCGCAACGCGATCACCGGCGAGCTGCTCATCCACTCGGTGCCGGGCGACGTGAACAGCAAATACAACGCGTACACGCCGTGGTACTGGACGGTCAGTGGAGGGTTCAAGAGATATTTCTAGTATCGCCGTTTGCGTTGCCGCATCAGGTCGAACTTCGCCGTGTCGGCGACGGCCATGACGGCCATCACGCCCGCCTGCACGGGATCGCTCACGACGAGGTCGGCGGCGTCCGGCACGCTGCCGGCCATGTTCAGCGAGATGACGGCGAGGCCCTGCTGGCGGACTTCCTCGACGGCGGCGGTGATGTCGCCGCCCATGATCGATCCGGCGAGGACGAGCAGCTTGACGCGCGGCAGCCGCACGACGGCCCGGACGGCCGCCGCCAACTCGCGTTCGCCGACGAGGGGAATCGTGTCGATCGAGATGCGCTCGCCGCGGATGTTGTGGCGGTCGGCCTCCGAGATCGCGCCCATGGCGACGAATCCCACCTGCGCGCCGCCGCCCATGACGATGATGCGCTTGCCGTAGATGCGCGAGAACGACGTCGTTTCGTCCACGCGAATGACGCCCGGCACGGCGCGTAGTCCGCCGAGCGTGGCCGGCGCCGCGTCGTCGGCGACCGCGAACTCGAAGTACACCTCCGGGTGCGTCGGCCCCTGATGGATTTCGACGACCGTGATGTTGGCAGCGTGCGCGGCGAGGACGCCGGTGAGATCGAAGAGCAGGCCGGGGCGGTCCTCCGCAAGGACGATGACGGCATGCGGCGACATGGAGCGAATGTAGCACGGCGCTCCGCGTTGCCTACTTTGGCCCGGCCGCTACCGTCCGGCTGGTCGGCCGATCGCGGCTTCCCAGCGCCCGCGTTGGAATATCCCTTGCTCAGAGCGAAAGCGCCGTGGCTGCGCGTGGCGTACTTTCGCGCCGGCCGGCGGCGGCGTCACGAGGTCGGCCATGCCCCCACGTCGAAAAGACAAGCTCGTCCCTCAATCGTCAGTATCCGGATCGTCGTCACCGTCGACGACCTCAGCGGAACGTTCGCGACAGGATGCCCGGGAACGGATGATCGCCTCCGGAATGGACGCGCTGGAGGCGCCGACACCGGCCGATCGCGGTGAAGCGACGCACGACGAAATCGCGGCGGAAGCCTATTCACTCTTCGAAGGCCGAGGCGGCCAACACGGCGACGACGTCGGCGACTGGCTGGCGGCCGAGCAGATGGTCAGAGCGCGGCGTCAGGGCCGGACGGATCGCTGACGCGCCGGCGCGCGTCCCCCCGGGCCTGAAGGCCCGGGGCTCCGCAGCGGAGAGCCGAATCTGAACAGTTCGCTGGGGCCCTGGGCCTTCAGGCCCAGGGAGAGAACCGGCCGTCAGCGGCTGACGCGCCGGACGCCGGTGAGCTGCACGGGCTGGATGTCGTAGTTCTCCATCACGATCGTGTTCGTATCGTGATCCATCGTGATCTTGGTCGCGAGCGTCACGCTGCCCGTGCCCGAGCCATCGGGCTTGACCGACAGCGAGATCACCGTGAACGGATATTCGCTGGACCGCGTCTGGTTGGCGCTCTCGAAAAAGCTCATCGGACGATCGGTGATGAGCGTGATCTTCTCGCCGCTGCCCGGCACGATGACGTGCCGCGCGAGCCGGATGTCGTAGCCGACCGACCCGGGCGTCGAGAACGAGCCCACGCGCGGCAGCTTGCTCAGCGTCGCGAGGAACTGGCGCGATCCTTTTTCCGTGAGCGCGTCGAGCGTGTTGTCGCGTTCCTTGTCGGTCGACCAGCGCTGAATGAGGATTTCCACGGGCAGCGTCGATTGCCGTCCGCCTTGGGCGACCGCGAGCGCCGTGAACCGGACCGGCACGCGATCGCGCGCGGCCGGCGCGCTGTCGGGCAGATCGTTGTGAGCGCGCTGAGCGATGGCGGGCGTGCTCGCCAGGGTGAGACCGGCCAACGTGGCGACGAGCGTGCGAAGAGTCGCGGAACGGACGGACTGTAGCGTCATGGCATCCTCCAGACAGGCAGCGATTTTTTCGGGAGCAAGACGCGTTCCAGTAGCGCGCCGCACGCGCTCACGCGCTTGGCTGATCCGGGCTCGGCGACGCCGGCGGCGTCAGGCGTGAAAAGAACCGATAGAGGAGACACCCGTCGATGACGGCGACGACTGCGACCACGAGGAACGCCTTCGCGCCAGCGACGACGTGCAGTTGCTGCAGGAGCGTCGAGAGGCCGAAGGCCACGACCCACGCGTCGAAGCTCATGCAGATGCGGCGGAACGTCTCGGGCCGGACGTGGCGGATGAGCCAGGCGCCAATCGGCACGCCCACGAGGATGCTCGGCAGGATGAGTGGAATCAGCCGCGCGCTCTCGCGCGTGAAAAGCCCAGCATAGCCGTAGGTCGCCGCCGTCATGCCCGACTCGGCGAGCCGAACGAAACCGAGCGCCGCGCGGAAGGCGGCGTGCGCCAGCCCCTGATTGTTCAACATGATCGCCAGCCGCGGCCCCGAGATCGTCGTCACCGAGTAGAGCACGCAGACGGCAGCGCCGAGCACGCA
>CALFMR010000224.1 GCA_937880585.1 uncultured Acidobacteriota bacterium | reverse complement strand
GCGCGGAGATGACGCGCTCGGCATCGGCGGCCGGACGCGGCGTGCCGTCGACGGCGCGAATCATCCTCGGCGCGATCCGCTCGCCGCCGCGCGCGATCATCGCGTAGCCGGCGACGAGCTCGTCGAGCTTGACCTCGGCGTTGCCGAGCGTGAGCCCGAGTCCGTAGTGCGCCGCGTTGGCGTCGAGCGACGTGAACCCGGCGCGGCGCAGCAGCCGCACGATGGCCGGCACGCCGACTTCCGACGCGAGGACGACGGCCGGCACGTTCTCCGATCCGGCGAGCGCGGCGCGCGCGAGCAGCGGACCGCGGAAGATGCCGTCGTAGTTGCGCGGGCTGTACAGCACGCCGGGCGTCGCCGTCGCGAACTCCGACGGCACGTCGGCGAGCCGGTGGCCGGGCGTGAATCCGCGTTCGAACGCCGCCGCATACGTGAACGGCTTCAGCGCCGATCCCGGCTGCCGCGGCGTGACGACGCCGTCGATCGCGCCGCCGTGATCGGCGTCGAAGTAGTCGCCCGAGCCTTCCCACGCGAGCCATTCGCCCGTGCGGTTGTCGAGGACCGCGACGGCGACGTTCGACGCGTGGTGTGCGTCGAGCCCCGGCCGCGCGGCGTCGATGATTCCGTGGATCGTCCGCTGCAGCGTCGCATCGAGCGTCGTCTCGATGACGCGCGGGTGGCCCTGGACGGAGGCGAGCACGCGTTCGACGAAGTGCGGCGCCGCGAGCGCCGTGGCTTCGTGCGTCAGCGTGAGGCGTTCGGCGAGTGCCGTCGAGAGCGCGGCCGGCGAGAGCCAACCGTGCGCGGCCATCGCCTCGAGCACGCGCCGCTGGCGCGAACGGGCGCGCGCCGGATCGCGCCAGGGATTGAAGCGGCCCGGCTGCTGCGGCAGCGCGGCCAGGAACGCCGCTTCGGCCGGCGTCAGCGTCGCCGCCGAACGGCCGAAGTACGCCTGCGCCGCGCGCTCGATGCCGGCGATCTGGTTGCCGTACGGCGCGAGATCCAGATAGAGCGCGAGGATGTCGTTTTTCGATCGCCGGTGTTCGAGGCGAAGCGCGACGAGCGTTTCTCGGATTTTCGCGCGCCAGCCACGGCGACGCGGGCCCGGGTCGAGTCGCGTGAGCAGCAGGTCCGCGACCTGCTGCGTCAGCGTCGATCCGCCTTCGGCGAGCCGGCCGGCGCGCACGTCGTGCAGCGCCGCGCGTGCGATGGCGATCGGATCGACACCGGGATGCGAGCGAAAGCGGACGTCCTCGGCGGCCATGGTCGCCGCCGCAACGACGGGCGGGATGCGCGACGCGTCGATCGGATCGGCGCGCAGCCCTTCGGGTGAACGCGCCTCGTACAGGCGCTCGCCGTAGCGATCGAGCACCACGGTCGACGGCGTGTCCGCGCGATCGAGAAGACCGGCCGGCAGCGGACCGCAACGGATCCAGACCGCGGCCGCGGCGACGAGCCCGACCGCCAGCACGATCGGCCAGCGCCGCGCGAGTGATCGGATCCGTCGAACGAGACGCGACATGAGCTTCTAACTTGATCAACGAATCACGACCACCGCCGCCGCCGCGCGCCCCGACACTTCCGGCGCGTACATCTCCTCAGCCGTCGTGCCGGCAGCCGTGAACGTCCCCGCGGTCGTCGCGCGCACCAGATACGAGAACTCGTGCGGGCCTTCGCCGAGGCGCGTCGCGAACAGCGTGACGTGGTCGTCGAACTTCTCGACGTGATCGAAGCCGCCGTGCGCGAACCACCACTGCGGCTCGTCGCGGCCGGTCTCGACCGACGCGTCCTTGGCGAGATCCGAGGCGGTCGTCTGGAACCAACTGTCGACCGCTTCGACGCCGGCCGGCAGCGCGTCCGACACGGCAACGTAGCGCCGTTCGGCCGGCACGGTGATCGTCAACGTCACGCGGATGAGATCGCCCGCATTGAACGTCGTCGCCGCCGGCCCGGCGGTGCCGTCGGTTTCCGTGAAGCGCTCGTAGCGGCGCTCGACGCGCACACCCTGGTCGGACGCGGCTGGCGTCGTCGTCGGCTGGTACTGCAGCCGCGCCGCGTAATACAGACGCCCGGTGCCTTCGCGCGAGAACGTCAGGTCGCGCTCCGCACCGGCCGGAATCTGGCGCAGGAGATCGGGCATCGCCAGCCGCACGTCATTCGACGTCGTCGATCGGCCGCGGAACGTCGCCACACCGATCGGCCGGTCGCCGATCGCGACCGTGGCCGTCATGTCCGGCGCTTCGGCTTCGAACGCGTGGTAGTAGGAGACGAGCGCTTCGAGTGCCGTCGCGTTCTCCTGCGTGTTCGTCCAGCGGCCGTCCCTGCGCGCGCCGAGGAGCCAGCGGACGAGCCGCGGCACCATCGCCGGCGCGTCGCCGCGGCGCACGAAGCCATCGAGCACGACCGCCGTCGCGCGCGCGTTGCTGTTCCACACCCAGGCGAGCGCGTCCGCGTCGACTTCCTCGACGTGCGCCTGGTCGCCTTCGACGCGCAGCGCGTTCGTGATCCGCCTCACCACGTCGTCGTACCGCGCGCCGCGCGTGCCGGACGCCGCCATCGCATCGGCCAGATACGACAGCGCGAAAATCGGCAGCCGGTCCGCCATGCCGGTGAGACGCGTGATGTTCGAGTCCTCGTTGCGTCCGTACTCGGCGAGGACTTTGACCGCAAATGCCTGACTGGCCGTCCAGATCGGCAGCCATTGCGGTTGCCCGGGCGGCGCGGCCTGCTTCAACGACGCGTCCAGGAAGTCGAGCGCACCGCGGACCATCGGGTCGTCGGCCGCCGGACCCGACGAAGCGGTCGCGCGCATCACGTGCAGCACGTACGCCGTCAGGTACGCGCTGCCCGTCTGGCAGCTTCCCGCCCAGTAGCCGAAACCGCCGTCGCCGCACTGATAGCGCGAGAGATCGTTCAGGAGCGCGCTCGCGCGCCGGCGCGCATCGGCGGGCGTGACGCCGGCCATCGGGAACGCGTCGCCGAGGTCGGCCGCCAGCGACAAGGCGAGCGCGGCGGACGCTTTCTGCTCCGCGCAGGCGTACGGATAGTCGATGACGTACCGCGCGCCTTCATCGAGGCCGACGAGTGCCGTCGACGCGAGACGTACGTCGAGTCCGCCCGTACCTGGCGCGATGCCGGCTGGAATCGCCAACTGTTCGACCGCGCGGCCGTCGGTGTCGCCGAAGGCCCCGCGCACGCCGACCGGCGCCGGCGCGTGAATCGGAATCGTCGTCTCGAACGCATCGGACTCGCCGGCGAGCGCAACCGTCATCTGTACGCGCGCGGTGCCCGTGCCGTGCGTGGTGGCATCGAAGCGAATCGGCGCCGTGGCACCCGCGCCGACCGCGACGGTCTGCGTCGTCGATCCGTCGAACGCGACGAGCGCCGGGTCGAGGCTGCGGATCGTCACCGTCGCCTGTCCGCCGGTTGCGAGCGTGTTGGTCACGACGCCGGTGAAGGCGGCCTTGTCGCCGTCGGTCAGAAAGCGCGGGAACGCCGCGACGAGCGTGACGGGCTTCGTGACGGTGATCTCCGCCGTGCCCGATCCGAAGCGCGACGCCGCGTCGCCCGCGACCGCCATGATGCGGTACGTCGTGAGCGACTCGGGCAGCGCGACGTCGCGCACGGCGTGTCCGCTCGCGTCGGTCTCGACCGATCCGAGCCAGAAGGCGAGCGGACGGAAATCCCGGCGGAACGTCCCGGCGCCGTCCTCGCGTCCGCCGCCGCCGCCTTCGCCGCTGCCCTTCGGCGTGAGGACGCGCCGGCTGACGATGCGCTGGCGGTTGTCCTCGTTCATGACCTGCAGCGCTTTTTCCTGGTAGACGGCGTGCAGCACGTCGGGCGCGTCGTAGCCGGTGAGCGAGAGCACGCCGTAGTCGACGGCCCAGAGCGTGACTTCCGACGCGGCCGGACGACTGGCGGCGTCGGTGACGTCGACGCTCACGTGCGCGCGGTTGTCTGGCCGGTACTCATGCCGATCCGCGCTGACCTGCACGTCCAGCTTCTTTGCCGTGTCCTCGACTTTCAGTTCCGCGTAGCCGAGCCGGAACGACGGCTTGCCGGGATCGGCGCCGTCCGCGCCAGGATCGGTCGACGTACGACCGCGGATGAGGAGAACCGACACGTACACGTTCGGGATGTCCGCTTCGGTGATCGGCACTTCGACGGTTTGCTGCGTCGACGTCAGATCGAAGCGGCGGTACTGGCGGACGCCTTCGCGCTCGACCGTCAGGAGCGCCGTCGCCGATTCCCACGGCGACTCGATCATGATCCGCGCCGTGTCGCCCGGCTTCCACGTCGTCTTTTCCGGCTGGAGATCGATGCGGTTGTGGTCGTAGCGCTGCCACGCGGTGTAGCCGCTGCCGAGGCCGTAGAACGACGTCTCGGTCTTCGTCGTGTGTCCGGCCGCGTCGTGTGCGACGGCCGTGATGACGTAATAGCCGCCCGCCGGCACGGGCACGTGCAGCGCGACCGGTGCATCGCCCGACTCGAGCGGCCACTCGCCGGCCGGCGTCCGAACTTCCTCGGTGTCCCAGGTGTAGAAGCCACCGCCCTCGGCGCGCCGCACGCTGTTCCATTCGATGCGCGTCAGCGTGACCGTGATGGGCACGCCGGCAACGGCGCGGCCGTCGAGATCGGCGGCCACGACGTCGATGTCCGTGCCGGTCGCCACGTCGGCGAAATAGGCCGGACGCCGCACGCCGACGTACCACGGCGCCGGGTGCACGACGACCGAGGCGCGATTGGCGAGGTGCTGGCGCGAGACGTCTTCGACGTCGCCTTCGAGTGTGTAGCGGTACGGCCGGTCGACGTTCGTCGCCGACGTCGCCGCGACCGCCAGTCGCCCCGACGCGTCGAGCGTGCCGTCGCCGCCCGCGATGCGCTGGTTCGCGTCGGGCTGGTCCGGCGAGTAGCCGAACGCATAACGCGCTTCGGGATAGCGCTCGGTGATCGCGGCCGGGACGCCGGGCTCGGGCTCGCGCGTGATGGACCAGCGCACGGGCCGATCGCGCATCGCGCTTCCGAAGAGATAGCGCGCGTCGATCGTGCCGCTGAGCGCCGCGCCCGCGACCGGCGTGCCCGCGCCGAGCGTCGCGTCGACACGGAAATCCGGCCGGCGGTAGGCGGCGACGAGAAACGTGCCGTTCACTTCACGCAGCCAGTCGGCCTGCGTGCGCGGCTGCTGCGCGTTCGCATCCGACGGCTCGACCGTGCCGGGCAAGAGCGCGCGGATCGTGTAGCTGCCGAGCGTGCCGGTGGCCGGCACGGTCCACGTCCATTCCGCGCTGCTCCAGCGATTGAGCGTGACCGTTCGACGGTCGACTTCGCGGTTGCGGCTGTCGGTCACGCGGATGTCGATCGTGGAGCCGGCGGGGAGCAACCGGATGCCGGTCGGCGTGTCTGTCCGCACGATCGCTTTCGCGTGAATGTCCTCGCCCGGCCGGTACACGCCGCGGTCGGTGAACACTTCGCCGCGCAGGACGTCGTTCGCCTCCCACAACTGGTACGACTCGCCGAAGTCCCACGGCTGGATGCCTTCGTTCCAGTCGGACGCGACGTAGGCGACGTCGCCGTCCTTCTCGGCCATGACGACGAACGAAAGCTCGTACCAGTTGTCGGGCTGACGCAGCGGAAGTGCCGGTGCCATGACGACGCCGTCAGTGCCCGTCCGTCCGCGCCACAGCACGCGGTTGTCCGTGTTGACGATCGTCACCGCGGCATCGGCGACCGGCGCGGCCGTGTCGAGGCGCGTGACGAAGACGAGCGTGGACTGCGGGCTGTCCTTCACGCTGATGCCGAGGTTCGTGACCTGGACGACCGTCGACCGGTCGGCGTCCGCCGGCCGCACGGCGCGCTCGGACTGCGCGATGGGCTGTCCCGGCCGCACGCCGGCCCACACGAGGCCGGTGCCATTTCGCAACGCCGGCGTGAGATCGATGCCGTACGCCTGGATCGCGTCGGGCGTGACCGTCAGTCGTCGCGCCGTTCCCGGACCTGGCGGCACGTCGCGAAAGTCGTTCTTGCCGAGTGCGACGATGCGTGGGACGAGATCGTTGGGCGCGACGCGCTCGAGCCATTGCGTGACGTCGCGGAAGTTGCGCGCCGAGAAGGGCAGCAGCGGTCCGCCGGTCGTTTCCCAGACGCCGTGGCCATCACCGAAGCTCGTGAACGCGCGCTCGTGCCACGTCTCGACGACGCCGGTCCAGGGATAACCGAGCGTCTGGCCGTCGGGCGCCGTGAGCGAGGGATCGAGGCGATACGCGTAGGTCGTCGCGGGCGGCTGTCGTTCGTAGCCGGCATCTTCGAGACTGAGCGACGAGGACCGATCGAGCGTGGTCGCCGGAACGGCCGTCCGTCGCGCCACGGCGCGCTCGTGCGCCGGGTCGGTGATGTCCGTCACGGTCAGCGCGGCCGCAAAAGTCGACGTCGCGATCTCGCGCGAGAACTGCAGGCCGTTGTAGCCGGACGGATCGCACGCGCGTTGACAGGTGAATCCCGTGGCGAAGAACACGGGGGCGAGCTCGGCCGTCGCCGTCTGCGCGCGCGGTGGATGGGCCGGACCTTCGACGCCCGCGATTGCCGCGTCGATCGTCAAATCCACCCACGTTCCAGCCGCCGGTGCCGTCGTCGTCTCGATCACGAGGCGCGTGTCAGCCGGCGGGAACTGCTGGCGATCCCAATCAGCGGCGACGCGAAGTCCGACGACGCCGGTTCGCGCGGCCGCACGCGCGGCGGCGGCGACCTTGTCGTCGAATCGCCGCAGGCCGTCGGGATCGGCGGCTTGCAGGCGCGCGCGATCGCGAGCGGGCAGCGCGGGCACGTCCCAGTCGTGCGGGTGATAGCGCAGGCGCGCGTGCGCGAGGAGCGCGGCGGCGTCGACGCGTTGATTGAAGTCGAGGACGAGCACGACCGGCCGATCGAAGCGGCCGTCGCGGCGATACCACTGCATCGAGGTGAGCTTCACGGTCGGCGTCGTGAACCGGAAGACGTACGGCGCCGCGAGCGCGTGGCCCGAGGCGCTCGTCGCCGATGCGTCGACGGTCACCGTGTACGTCGTCGAGGCCGGTAGCGGCGTCGATGGATCCGGCGTGAAGATCAGCATCGTCGTGCCCGACCAGCGATACGTGCCGGTCACGGCCGGCGTGATGTGGATCCACGCGGGTGTGGGATGGTCGGGAATGCGGCCGAGCGCGACCATCGGCTCCGAGAAGATGACGCGGATCTCGTTGGCGTCCGAGCGTTCGTTCGCCTCGCCCTGCGGCGCGGCATTGACGACGGTGAGTGCGGGCGGCTGAGTGCGGACGACGACGGTCGCGGCGGCGAGCGCGGCGACGACAGTCAACAGCAGTCGGGCGTATCGGCCCATGCGGCGGCCTCGGCGCGTCAAGTATAGATCCCTCGCTGGCGTCGCGGCGGCTGCGGGTTATATTCCCCGGCGTCTGGGGAAAGTTCACCGGCGTGTTTGGGCCGCGATGCAGGATTGGGCGTGGATCCGGGCGGCACCGGCCTTGCACTTCACGAGCGCGGCGGTTGCGACACGCCTGTCGCCTGTTCTTCTCGAGACCGATGCCGCTCGAGAAGAATCGCGAAGGCCGACCTCCCCCGGCGTGACCTCATCACAGCGCGAGACGCCAGCGTCTTGGGTCGCTGTGCCGGCACGGTCGCATCCGCCACTTCACTTCCTTTCAATGCGTTGGGGGCCCA
>CALFMR010000223.1 GCA_937880585.1 uncultured Acidobacteriota bacterium | reverse complement strand
CGAGGTGATCGAGCGCGCCGCGCGATTCCTCGGCGCGGACATGGGTGAGCACGCCTTCCTCGACGGCGCCGTACCTAGCGACGGGCTTGGCGGCGCGGTCGAGCGCGGTCTCGGGGATGCCGAGCGCCTTGCCGACGTCGCGGCCGGCGGCGCGAGGGCGATAGCGGATGATGTTGCAGACCATCGCGGCGTGATCGCGGCCGTAGACGGAGTAGACGTGCTGGATGACCTCCTCGCGGCGCTCGTGCTCGATGTCGAGATCGATGTCGGGCGGCTCGGCGCGCTCGCGCGAGAGGAAGCGCTCGAAGAGCAGGCCCATGCGGACTGGATCGACCGCGGTGATGCCGAGGCAGTAGCAGACCGCGGAGTTCGCGGCGGAGCCGCGGCCCTGGCAGAGGATGTCGCGCCGGCGGCAGAACGCGACGATCTCGTACATCGTCAGGAAATAGCCGCCGTAATCGAGCTCGTCGATCAACGCGAGCTCGCGCTCGAGCTGCGCCGCGATCGCGGCCGGCACGTGTCCATCGAAACGCGTGCGCAGCCCCTCGCGCGCCAGCCGATGCAGCCAGGCCGACGACGTCAGTCCGCCGGGCACGCGCTCGGCCGGATAGCGGTAGCGCAGTTCGCTGAGCGAGAAGGACGCGCGCGCGGCCACGTCGAGCGTGCGCGCGACGGCGACCGGATCGTCGGCAAAGCGCGCCGCGAATGCCGCCGGATCGACGAGCGCGTGATGTCCGTTCGGCGCCAGCCGTCGACCAGCCGTGTGGAGGGTGACTTCGTGCCGCAGGCACGTGAGCACGTCCTGCAGCGGCCGGCGCGCGCGATCGTGATAGCGCACCTCCACCGCCGCGACGACGGGCAACCCGTAGCGCGCGGCCCGCGCCCGCAGCCGCGCTTCTTCGGTGACTTCTGAATCGCGGTAGTGGCGCGCCACCAACGCGTACAACCGATCGCCGAACGCCTCGCCGAGCGGTCGCGCGACGGCGTCCGGATCGGCTCCCGTCCGCACGAGACAACTGCCCTCGCCACCCCACAGCGCCAGCAGCCCCTCGGCGTGCGCGCAGACCTCCATCCAGCTCACTTCCGACTGCCCTTTCGGCTGCCGCTGGCGACCGATCGTGAGAAGTCGACAGAGATTCGCGTAGCCGCGACGATCGGCGGCGACGAGCACGATCCGTGAGGCCGCCTCGCCCGGCGTCTCAGCGCCCACCGTGACTTCGGCGCCGATGATGAGCTTCATGTGCTGCTCGCGCGCCGTGACGTGCGCGCGGACGATGCCGTAGACGCCGTCGCGATCGGTCACCGCGATGGCCGGCAATCCAAGACGCGCGGCTTCGAGGACGAGCTCTTCCGGATGACTCGCGCCTTCGAGGAAGGAACCGTTGCTCTTGCACCAGAGCGGCACGTAGGTGGACGTCATTCCACGCACCCTTGCCGCCAGCCGTACGCCGCGCGGCCATCGGTGTAGATCCACCACAGGTCATCGTCATCGGTCCGCGCGAAGCCGTAGCGGCGGGCAATGCCGCTCGCCCACCAATGACTCGACACGTCGTACGGCCCCATGCGCCGCACGATGCGCGCTGCCTCGGCACGCGTGATCGGCACGGCCGACGGGAAGAAGCGCCGCACGAGCGATCGCGCCGCCACCACACGCGGCGATGCGGTGGCCGGCACGTGCTCGCACGGCACCCAGGTGAACTGCAGCGCCGGTACGTGCGCGTCGTCCAGTCGCGCAGAGACGACGCGCGTTTCGCCTAGTTCCGCGCGCACGCGGGCGAGTGCACGGCGGGCGCGTTCTGGATCGCGCATCCCACGCGGCAAGAGATGGCCCGACTGCGGCTCGGTCGCCGACGTGCCCACTCCCACGCGCAGTGTGACGACGCCGGCCGGGAGTGACAGCGTGTCGAACCGCAGACGCACGAGCGACAGGAGCGACACGGCGTCGAGCGACGGCGCCGCGGGACGCACCGACTCGCGCACGGTCGTCCGGTTGTCGAGCACGAGCGCCAGGTGGATCGCGTGGACGGCGTGCGCGCGGCGCGCGACCGACGCCAGAATCGCATCGAGCAATCGTTTGATCAGGAAGATCAGCCGGCCGACGTCGCGGACCGGCGCGTCGAGATGGATCTGCCGATCCAGCGGATCGCCGGCCGGCACGGGCACGAGCGGCGACCAGTCCACGCCGGACGCGCGGCGATGCCAGGCCGCCGCGTCCGCACCGAAACGCGCGGCGAGTCCGCGGCCAGGCAGTTGCAGAAAATCACCGACAGTCTCGATGCCGAGCACGTGCAGGCGCGACAACACGTCGGGATCGAAGTCCAGCTTTCCGAGCGCCACATGCTCGATGGCGTCGCGTTCGGCTGCAGAATCGGCGCAAATGACGACGCCCGTGCGCGCGGATCGCGCGAGCGCATAGGCGCCGAAGCGCGTCGTCCCCACGGCCACGCGCGCCACGATCGTGTCGGCGTCGAGATCGGCGCGGATGGCCTCGGCCCAATCTTCTAATCGAGGATAGAGACGCTCGAGGCCGCTCGCGTCCAGCCAGAACACACCTGGCGACCCGGACGCCGGTTCGATGTGCGGCGAATACCGCCGCAGTCGCGCGACAATCCGGTCGACGCCCTCGTCGACGACCGACGCCGGTACGGGCGCCGCCTGGAGATCGGCGGCAAAGGCCAGCGCCGCGGCATATCGCTGCCCGATCCGCACGCCGGCTCGATGCGCCGCGGCATTGACGTACAGCACAGGCGCCTGCGGCCGATCGGCTTCGACCACGGCGGCCGGACCCGCGCGCCAGTCGGATCGGGTCTTCAGCAGAAGCTGGAGCGGCAGCGACGGAACGTCAACGCAGGCCAGCCGGTCCACGGCACGTCTCCCGATGCGACCAGCCCGCGGCGTGACGCTTGTCCTTGAGCACGCGGACTTCGATCTCGTACTCCCCGTCGTCGCGCGATGACGACTGCGATGCGGCTTCGGCGCGCAGCGAGATCAGCGAGTCGAGCGACGAGGCGTCCGTCGGCTTGCGCGTCAGGATGAGGACGACGGCATCCTCGGCGCGCGCGAGACTCAGAAGCCGCGTCAACAGCGGCACGGGCAGCGACGCGGCGTGTGGGTCGGCGTCCGACAGATCGAGGACGACCAGGCCGAAGCCGCCCGATCGCACGAGCGTGTCGGCGGCGCGGCCGGCCGTTCGCACGTCGGGCGCGCAGACGACGGGCAGCGCATCGAGATCGACGCCGCCGTCGGCGGCATCGGGTGGAAAGAACGTGCTGCCCTCGAGCCGCACCCACGCCGCACGATCGCCGGCCAACTGCGCCTCGAGCACGAGGCCGAACGCCGTCGTCAGATGCGCCGCGGCGTGCGCGGCTGACAGTTCGACGAGGCGTCCCGTCAGTTCACGAAATCCCCAGGCCGGCGCCGTTGCCGGCTGCCGTTCCGGAACGTCCAACACCCGTGCGGTCGCGAGTCCTCTTGGGCCTGAAGGCCCAAGGCTCCACAGCGGTGCTCTCTCCGTGGAGCCCTGGGCTTTGCCTCTCTCCGTGGAGCCCTGGGTCTTCAGACCCAGGGGGAACCCAGAACCTCGAAGGCTTCGTTCTCCCTGGCCCTGAAGGGCTAGGGCTCCAAAAGAAGATGCGGCCATCGCCGGTACAATAGCGAAAATTGAGCGAAAGTAAAGATGGCCGTTTCGAGGCCGGAAAAACGGGCTTCGGCGAGCCTTGCGTCGTGAGCGATAGGATGTGGGCCGAAGGAGCAGACATGAGCGACGAACTCGACGGACCGGATCTCACGGCAGGCCTTGCGCTGGCGGACATCGCCGATGGCGCCATGGTGAAAGGACATGCGCACGGCGAAGCCGCGCGGGGCTTCGCGCAAAAACTCGCCGCCCTCGCCCGCACCGCCGACAAACCGCTCGTCGTCGCGATCGACGCCGGCCCGGCCTACGAGGAATACCGTGCCGCCTTCGCCGCCGAGAACGTGCCGACCTTCGACCGCGTCGAGAACGCGCTGCTGGGTTTGCGCGCGCTGTAGGTGGCGATTCGCCGGGCGGCGCTCGCGCGCCCTACTGGTAGGGGCGGTTGCCCCCAACCGCCCTGCCCACGCACCGCACTGACGCCCGAGGGCCGTTGGGGACAACGGCCCCTACCTAA
>CALFMR010000222.1 GCA_937880585.1 uncultured Acidobacteriota bacterium | reverse complement strand
ATACGGCGCAGGCCGAAGGCGCGAAGGTGCAACTGCGGCGATCGAACGATCTGCTCGCGCGGGGTCTCGTCGCGCAATCCGACAACGACGCGACGTCGACGCAGGTCGCCTCGCTCGACGCGCTCGTGGCGTCCGACACGGCGCAGATCGACAACGCGAAGCTGCAACTGCAGTACACGAAGATTCTCGCGCCGGTCTCGGGCCGCACGGGCGCGCTCCTCGTCCATCGCGGGTCGCTCGTGCGCACGACCGACACCTCGCCGCTCGTCGTGATCAACACGATCTCGCCGGCGTTCGTCAGCTTCGCGGTGCCGGCGCGGCTGGTCTCGCAGATCCGACAGGAATCGGCGCGTGGACATCTAACGGTGCGCGCCACGCCGACGGGCAACACCGACTCGCCGGAAACCGGCTCGGTCAGCTTCATCGACAACGCCGTCGATCAGACGACGGACACGATCCGGTTGAAGGCAACCTTCCCGAACGAAAACCGGCGCCTGTGGCCGGGCGCCTTTGCGGACGTCGTCCTGCAGCTGTCGGTCGAGCCGCACGCGATCGTCGTTCCCGACGCGGCGGTGCAGGCGAGCCAGCAGGGCAACTTCGTCTACGTGATGAAGGCCGACCACACGGTCGAGGTGCGGCCGGTGGCGATTGCCTGGACCGACTCGGGTGAGTCGGTGGTCCAGAACGGCGTACGGCCGGGCGAGGTCGTCGTGACCGACGGCCAGTTGCGTCTGACGGCGGGCGCGCACGTCACGGTGAAGTCGCCGGCCAGTACGCCCCAGGCCGACGCGCAGTCGAAGGTCCAGCCATGAATCTCTCTGCCGGCTTCATCAAGCGTCCCGTCGCGACGACGCTGGTCCAGCTCGCGATCGTCATCTTCGGCGTCGTCGGCTACCGGTCGCTGCCCGTGAGCGACCTGCCGAGCGTGGACTTCCCCACGATCTCGGTGAGCGCCAGCCTCCCGGGTGCGAACCCGGAGACGATGGCCTCAGCGGTGGCGACGCCGCTCGAGAAGCAGTTCGCCACGATTCCCGGCATCACGTCGATCAGCTCGAGCAACACGCTCGGCACCACGTCGATCACGCTGCAGTTCGACCTCGACCGCGACATCGACGCGGCCGCGCAGGACGTGCAGGTCGCCATCTCGCGGACGACGCGGCAGTTGCCGCCCGACATGCCGGATCCGCCATCCTTCCGCAAGGTGAATCCGGCCGATGCGCCGATCCTGTTCCTGACGCTGAGCTCGCCGACGCTGCCGCTCTCGGACATCAACGACTACGCGGAAAACGCGATCGGCCAGCGCATCTCGACGCTCGCCGGCGTCGCGCAGGTGCAGGTCTACGGCGCGCAGCGGTTCGCCGTCCGCGTCGACGTGGATCCCCATGAACTCTCGGCGCGCGGCATGGACATGGACCAGCTCGCCTCGGCCATCACCCTCGGCAACGTGAACCGGCCGACGGGCACGCTCTACGGGCCGGACCGCACGTTCACCGTGAAGGCCGACGGCCAGCTCATGAACGCGATGGCGTACCGGCGGCTCATCGTCGCCTTCCAGAACGGCCATCCGGTCCGCCTCGACGAGGTCGCCAACGTCTACGACGGCGTCGAGGACGACAAGACGGCGAGCTGGTACAACGACTCACGGACGATCTACATGGCCGTCCAGCGGCAGCCGGGCACGAACACGGTGGAGATCGTCGACTCGATCCGCGCGCTCCTGCCGACGATCCAGTCGCAACTGCCGGCCTCGCTGTCGCTGGCCATCCGGTCCGATCGGGCTGCGCCGATCCGCGACTCGGTGCACGACATCAAGTTCACGCTGATTCTGACGGTCGTCCTCGTCATCCTGGTCATCTTCCTGTTCCTGCGGAACATCTCGGCCACGATCATCCCCAGCCTCGCGTTACCGGCCTCGATCGTCGGCACGTTCGCGGTGATGTCACTGCTCGACTACAGCCTCGACAACTTGTCGCTGATGGCCTTGACGCTCTCGGTCGGCTTCGTCGTCGACGACGCGATCGTCATGCTCGAGAACATCGTGCGGCACATGGAGCACGGCGAGAGCCCCATGACGGCAGCGCTGCGCGGGTCGGAGGAAATCGCGTTCACGATTCTGTCGATGACGCTGTCGCTCACGGCCGTCTTCATTCCGATTTTGTTCATGGGCGGCATCGTCGGCCGTCTGCTGCACGAGTTCGCCGTCACGATCGGCGTCGCGATCCTCGTCTCCGGCCTCGTGTCGATCAGCCTGACGCCGATGCTCGCCGCGCGCTTCTTGCGGCCGCCGGGCGACGCGCGGCACGGCCGCCTGTACATGGCGATCGAAGGCGCTTTCGACTGGACGCGCGACGCGTACGGGCGCACGCTGCGTATCGCGATGACGCACCACGCGATCACGATGGGCATCGCGGCCCTCCTGCTCGTGGCGACGGTCTACTGCTTCCGCATCATCCCGATGGGCTTCATCCCGAGCCAGGACATCGGCCAGTTGAACGGGCAGACGGAAGTGGCGCAGGGGCTCGGCTATGACGCGCTCGTCGCGCACCAGCTCGAGGTGACCTCCGTCATCCGCGCCGATCCGAACGTGCAGTCGGTCACCTCGTCAATCGGCGGCTTCAGCGGCACCAACGGCGGCCGCCTGCAGATTGAGCTCAAACCGCGCGATCAGCGCGCTCTGTCAGCCGACGAAGTCATCGAGGAACTGCGGCCGAAGCTCAACAACCTGCCCGGCATCCGCGCGTATCTCACCAATCCGCCGGTGATCAACATCGGCGGCCGCTCGGCGCGCGGCCAGTACCAGTTCACGCTGCAGGACAGCGATACGACCGAGCTCTACGACGCGGCCGAGAAGCTCGAAGCCAAGCTGCACACGGTGCCGGGCCTCGTCGACGTATCGAGCGACCTGCAGCTCACCAACCCGCAAGTCAACGTGACGCTCCACCGCGATCGCATCTCGGCGCTGGGCCTCACCGCAGACCAGGTGGAAGGCGCCTTGTCGAACGCGTTCGGCGAGCGGCAGGTGTCGCAGATCTACGCGCCCGACAATACCTACCAGGTGATCATGCGCGTCGCGCCCGAGTACCAGCGGGACGCGAGCGCCCTCGGCCTGCTCTACATCCGCGCGAGCGATGGCCGTCAGGTGCCGCTCTCGAGCGTCGTCGACGTGACGTCCGGCGTCGGACCGCTCTCGGTGAACCACACCGGCCAGGTGCCGTCGGTCACCATCTCGTTCAACCTGCCGCCGGGTGTCGCGCTCGGCGACGCGGTCAACCGCGTCGAGACCGTCGCGACCGATATGCTGCCGGCCACGGTGGCTACGAGCTTCCAGGGCACCGCGCAGGCGTTCCAGGACTCGACGCGCGGGCTGGGCATCATCCTGCTCATGGCGATCTTCGTGATCTACGTGGTGCTGGGGATCCTTTACGAGAGCTTCATCCACCCGCTCACGATTCTGTCCGGCCTGCCGGCCGCCGGCCTCGGCGCGCTCCTGACGCTGCTGCTCTTCCGCGTGGACCTGAACATCTACGCCTTCGTCGGCGTCATCATGCTCGTCGGCCTCGTGAAGAAGAACGCCATCATGATGATCGACTTCGCGATCGAGGCGCAGCGCAAAGAAGGCAAGGGCGCGGCCGATGCGATGTACGAAGCGTGCCTCGTCCGCTTCCGCCCGATCATGATGACGACGATGGCGGCGCTCGTCGGCACGCTGCCGATCGCGCTCGGCTGGGGCGCGGGCGCCGAGGCGCGCCGGCCGCTCGGCCTGGCGGTCGTCGGCGGCCTCGTCGTATCGCAGACGCTCACGCTCTACATCACGCCCGTGTTCTATCTCTACATGGAGGCGCTGAGCGCGCGGCTGCGGGGGCACGGCGAGGCCATCTCGATGACGGTCGGCCAGGAGCTCGGCCGCTCGGCCGCGAAGTAGACAACTCGAATTTCCAGAAAACGACAACGCCGGGACGGCCACGTGGCGGTCCCGGCGTTGCTGTCTGTCGGCCCGACGCCTGCGGCGCGGGTTCACGCCAAACTGAAACGCGGCCGCTGATCGTCCTGGCGCGGTGTCTCGATACGCCGAAGCGCCGGCGTGAGCGCGATGCGCAGGACGTCGTCCATCTCCTCGACGTAGTGGAACGTCATGTCGCGGCGTTGTTCGGGCGTGAGGTCCTCGAGAATGTTCTTCTCGTTCTGCTTCGGCAGAATGACCTCGCGCAGCCCCATCCGCCGCGCGGCCAGCACCTTCTCTTTGATGCCGCCCACCGGTAGCACGCGACCGGAGAGCGTGATCTCGCCGGTCATCGCCAGGTCGCCGCGCACGGGTCGACCGGACAGCGCCGAGGCCAGCGCCGTGACCATCGTCACCCCCGCCGACGGACCATCTTTGGGAATCGCGCCGGCCGGCACGTGGACATGCAGCTCCGAGTCCTTGTAGAACGCCGGATCCACGCCGTAGCGCGAGGCGTGCGCGCGGAACCAGGACAGGGCGATGCGGGCTGACTCCTTCATGACGTCACCGAGCTGGCCGGTGAGCGTCAGCTGGCTCGATCCGGACATGCGTGAGACCTCGACGAAGAGGACGTCGCCGCCGACCGGTGTCCAGGCGAGGCCGATGGCGACGCCCGGATCCTTCGTCCGGTCCTTGATCTCCTCGTCGAGATGGCGCGGCGCGCCGAGCAGCTCGACGACGAGCTCCGGCGTCACGGTGACCGGAGCCGTCTCGCCTTCGGCCTGGCGGCGCGCGATCTTGCGGCAGATCGAGCCGATCTCCCGCTCGAGATTGCGGACGCCGGCCTCGCGCGTGTAACCACGGATGATGGCCGCGATCGCCTCGTCGGTGAACGTCGCCTGCTCGGGCGTCAGCCCGTGGTTGGCGACCTGGCGTCCGACGAGATGGTCCTGCGCGATGCGGAGCTTCTCCTCCTCGGTGTAGCCGGCGAGCTCGAGCACTTCCATGCGGTCGCGCAGCGGCGCGGGAATCGTGTCGAGCACGTTGGCGGTCGTGATGAAGAGCACCTCCGACAGATCGAACGGCACATCGAGGTAGTGGTCGCGGAACGTGTTGTTCTGCTCGGGATCGAGAACCTCGAGCAATGCCGACGCCGGATCGCCGCGGAAGTCCGAGCCGAGCTTGTCGATCTCGTCCAGGATGAACACCGGATTGCGCGACTCGGCGCGGCGCAGACCCTGAATGATCTGGCCGGGCAGCGCACCGATGTACGTGCGCCGGTGGCCGCGGATTTCCGCCTCGTCGCGCATGCCGCCGAGCGAGACGCGCACGAACTTCCGGTCGAGCGCGTTGGCGATCGACTTGGCGAGCGAGGTCTTGCCGACGCCGGGCGGGCCGACGAAGCAGAGGATCGGTCCCTGCACGTCGGGCTTCAGCTTGCGCACCGCGAGGTACTCGAGGATGCGATCCTTCACGCGCTCGAGCCCCGAGTGATCGGCGTCGAGCACGGCCTTGGTGCGCGCCAGATCGATGACCGTCTCGGTCCGCTTGGCCCAGGGCAGCGCGATGAGCCAGTCGATGTAGGTGCGGGCGACCGTGTACTCGGCCGCGGCCGCCGGCATCTTGGAGAGCCGATCGAGCTCGCGCAGCGCTTCCTTCTTCACATCCTCCGGCATGCCGGCCGCGTCGATCTTCTCGCGCAGCTCTTCGATTTCCTTGGCCTGATCGTCGCCCTCGCCGAGCTCCTTCTGAATCGCCTTCATCTGCTCGCGCAGGAAGTACTCGCGCTGGCCCTTGCCGACCTCCGACTGCACCTGCGACTGGATCTTCGACCCGAGCTCGAGGACCTCCAGCTCCTTGGTCAGGAGCCGGTTGAGCTGGTCCATACGCACGCGCACGTCGGCGGCTTCGAGGAGCTCCTGCTTCACGGACGTGCCGATCGAGCTCAAGCTGGACGCGATGAAGTCGGTCAGGCGCGAGACGTCGGCGATGTTCATCGCGAGGGCGTTGAGGTCCTCGGAGAGCACCGGCGAGAGCTGCACGACCTGGCTGAAGTTCGATCGGATGTTGCGCTCGAGCGCGTCGATCTCCAGCCGATCGGCCTCGGCAATGACGTCGACGAGCTCGCTGATGTCGCCGCGCAGATACGGCCGGGTGGCCGTGACCTGGTCGAGCCGGATGCGCGCGAGGCCCTGGACGATCAGGCGCAGGCTGCCGTCGGGCAACTTGAACATCTTGTGGATGTGGGTGAGCGTGCCGACGGGATAGAGGTCCGCCTGCCCGGGATCTTCCTGCGTGGGCTCGCGCTGCGTGAAGACGCCGATGACCTTCGCGCCGGCGATGGCGTCGTCGATCAGGCGGACCGACGACTCGCGCGCCACGGCGAGCGGCATGAAGGAGTTGGGAAACAGGACGGTGTCGCGGAGCGGCAGGACCGGTACGTCGGTGGGCACCTGGTACGAGCGCTCGGCCGGGGCCGTGGAGACGATCTCTTCGCTCATGAGCGTTCCTCCCGTGCCGGACGGCCGTGGGAGGCAGCCCGGTGCTTACCGCCCGGGCCGCGCGTCGGCGCGGCCGTGGGCGTCAGAGGTGAAAGGGCGCGGGACCGGGCGATATTATCGCGCGGCCCCGCTGCCGGCGGAGCCCGCGCGATCGTGGAGGGCAGGGACGCCGGTTAGTTCAAATCGATCAGGAACCCGGACGAGCGACGCTGCGACGCCTGGCGTGCGCGCTGCTCGGCGACTTCGCGGGCCTCCTCGCAGTCCTTGCAGCGGACCGCGAACGGCAGCGCCCGTAGCCGGCGCTCCGAGATCTCGTCGCCGCACTCGAAGCAGTAGCCGTAGGTCTTCTCGTCGAGGCGCGCCAGCGCCTCTTCGATCTTGTGGAGCGTCTCGGACTTCATCTGGATGAGTGCGAGCTCGATGTCGTCCTGGATGTCGGCCTCGGACGACTCGGCGTCGTCCAGCACGCCTTCACCCGACGCACCAACCGCGCGGACGTCGCGCATCTTTTCCTGCACTTCATTCAGGATTTCGCGGCGACGATCCTCGAGGATGCGCTTCAGCTCGATGTAGCGCTCCCGGGCCATTTCCGTCTGACTCGTCCGTGGACTCATGATGCTCCTCCCGCTCCGCTCTATTCGTGCCCGCTATTCGTATGATGGCTTTCGCACGAAGCAATAAAAATGCCAACTATACCCGATCAAGGAACCGCCCTGGACCTCAAAACGTCTCGCGAGCGGCGCGTCCGGCTGTCATTCTTTCACCACCCGGCCAGTCCGTATGCTGACCTCCAGCAACATCCTGGCCCCGGACGCCCACGCGGCCTGCCCCCCTGCCAGAAATACCGGCGCCGGGATGGCTGAGCCCGTGGTTTCCAGTTAGACGATCCTGCGGCGCGAAGGTTCGCGGCGATTTCGCCCCGATGTCGCGCACGCGAGAGGCGCGGGGTTTGCTATACTTGGACGTTTCGCGACGCGTTCTGGGCGTCGGTTGTAGGACTACCCAACATGGCTAAGCACTGTGAGGTCTGTGGCAAGACGCCGGTCGTGGGCCGGACGCTCAGTCACGCGCACAACGTCCGGGCACGCCGGTTCGAGCCCAATCTCCAGCGCGTCCGCGCTGTCGTCAACGGCGCCGTCCGCCGGATCCGCGTCTGCACGCGCTGCATCCGCTCCAATAAGGTCGTCAAAGCCGCCTGACCGATCGGACCGTCCATGACGCCCGCCGATCGACAGGCCGTCGCCACGCCGGCCGCGCCGGCGGCCATCGGCCCGTACAGCCAGGCCATCGTCTCGTCGGGCCTCGTCTTCCTCTCCGGACAGATCGCCATCGACGCGGCCACGGGCGCGCTCGTCCCGGGTGGTGTCGCCGCCGAGACGCGCCAGGTGCTGAAGAACCTGGGCGCCGTGCTCGACGCGGCGGGCTCGTCGTTCGCCCGCGTCCTCAAGACCACGGTGTACTTGTGCGACCTCGCGGATTTCGCGACGATGAACGCGATTTACGCGGAGCACTTCCCCGAGCCGGCCCCGGCTCGCGCAACGGTCGAAGTGACGGCCCTGCCGCGAGGAGCGCGCGTCGAAATCGAGCTCATCGCGGCCGCGCCCTGAACGCGGCGGACGAATCGGAACCGCCGAAGACCGGCGCGCACGATCAGCGGCTCGCGCGTTCGACGGCCAGCACCCCTTCCACTTTCTGAATCGACTTCATCACCCGCTCGCGGTGCTTGAGGTCGCTGATTTCGACC
>CALFMR010000221.1 GCA_937880585.1 uncultured Acidobacteriota bacterium | reverse complement strand
TGCCGTCATCATCGGCGTCGTGGCGGCTTTCGGGGCGCGTCTCGAAGGCCGCGAAGTATAATTTCGGCGCGTTTTCCCGCATGCGCATCGCCCTCATCGTGTCCGAATACCACGCCTTCATCACCGACGGCCTCGAGGCTGGCGCTCGCGCCGCGCTCGCCGAGGCGGGCTGCGACGACGACGTGGAGATGTTCCTGACGCCGGGAGCCTTCGAACTTGCGCAAGCGGCGCAGCGCGTGGCCGAGACGCGGCGTTTTGCGGCCATCGTCTGTCTCGGCTGCCTTATCCGCGGAGAGACGCCGCACTTCGACTACATCGCGCGTGCCTCGGCCGACGGCATGATGCGAACGGCGCAGGAGACCGGCGTGCCCGTCGCGTTCGGCCTGCTCACGACGAACACGGTGGACGAAGCCGTCGCGCGATCGATCCCCGGTCCGGCCAACAAAGGGCGCGAGGCGGCGATGGCGGCTGTGGCGATGGCGCGGCTCTACCGGCGCCTGGCCGGCGACGCGGGGGCCGAATGGGACGAGTCGTAGCCGGCCCGCGGCGCCAGGCCCGGGAAGCGGCGCTGCAGATCCTGTATTTCTGGGAAATCGGGCACGTCGATCCGGAGACGGCGATCGACGTGTTCTTCCACGAGCACGCGCAGGACGCGCCCGCCGACGTCGAGACGTTCGCCGCGACGCTCGTCCACGGCACGATCGAGCGGCTGCCGGCAATCGACGCGACGATCGCGCGGCACAGCGCGCACTGGCGCATCGAGCGCCTGGCGGTGATCGATCGGCTCGTGCTGCGTCTCGGGACCTGGGAGCTCCAGGAAGATCATGCGACGCCGCCAGCCGTCGTGATCAATGAAGCCATCGAGCTCGCCCGCCGCTACGGCGGCGACGAGTCGGCCCGGTTCGTCAATGGCGTACTCGACGCCATTCGACAGGGGACAGAGAACAGCTAGGCATGTCCAACGAACGAGAACAGATGGCCCAGCGGCGCGCGAAGCTCGACGAGCTCGTCGCGAGTGGCGTCGAGGCCTATCCGCACGCGTTTCCGCGCACCGCACCGATCACCGCGCTCGTCGAGCGCTTCTCGCCGATGGCGTCCGAAGCCCTCGAGACCGAGCGGCCGGTCGTGCGCGCGGCCGGACGCATTGTCGGCCTCCGTACGTTCGGCAAGGCGAACTTCCTCGTCCTCTCGGATGGACGGTCGCGGCTGCAGGTGTACGTGCGTCGGGATTCCGTCGACGACGCGAGTTTCGCGGTGTTCTCGCACCTCGACCTGGGCGATCACATCGGCGTCGCCGGACGCATCTTCCGCACGAAGACGAACGAGCTCACGATCTGGGCCGAGCACGTCGAGCTGCTCGCCAAGGGTCTCGTTCCGCTGCCGGAGAAGTGGCACGGGCTGACCGACGTCGAGACACGCTATCGCCAGCGCTATCTCGATCTGGCCGTGAATCCGGAATCACGGCAGGTCTTCGAGACGCGCGCGGCCATCGTCCGCACGATCCGGCGATTCCTCGACGCGCGCGGCTTCCTCGAAGTCGAGACGCCGATGATGCAGGCGATTGCAGGCGGCGCGCTCGCACGGCCGTTCGTCACGCACCACAACGCGCTCGATCTCGATCTCTACCTGCGCATCGCCCCTGAGCTCTATCTCAAGCGTCTCGTCGTCGGCGGCATGGAGCGCGTGTACGAGATCAACCGCAACTTCCGCAACGAAGGCATCTCGACGCAGCACAATCCCGAGTTCACGATGCTCGAGTTCTACGAGGCATACGCCGAGTACGGGCATCTGATGACGATGACCGAGGAGCTCGTCGGCGCGATCGTCGAGGCGACTGGCGGTGCCGTCGAGCGGCCGTTCGCGGGCCATCAGATTTCGTTCGCGCCGCCGTTCCGCCGGCTGTCGCTTCGTCAGGCTGCGGCCGATGCCGCGACGACGCGCCTGCGCGCGGCCGACCCGAATGCGGCCGTGGTCACCGAAGCGGACTTGCGCGATCGTACGCGCGCGGCGGCCGTCGCCCATGCGCTTGGCCTCGACGTCGCTGCCGCGCACGGCGCTGGCCGCATCGCGACGACGATCTTCGAGGCGCTCTGGGAGACGGAACTCGTCCAGCCGACGTTCGTCTACGACTTTCCAACCGAGGTTTCGCCACTCGCCAAGCAGCGCGCTGACGATCCCGATACGGTCGAGCGCTTCGAGTTGTACGCCGGCGGATTCGAGGTGGCCAACGGCTTCAGCGAGCTGAACGATCCGGTCGAACAGCGCCGCCGCTTCGAGGCGCAGCTTGCCGAGCGCGCGGCGGGCGACAGCGAAGCGCACCAGATGGACGAGGACTACGTCCGCGCGCTGGAGTACGGCCTGCCACCGACGGCGGGCGAGGGCATCGGCATCGATCGGTTGGTGATGCTCTTCACCGACAGCGCGTCGATCCGCGACGTCATTCTGTTCCCGCTCATGCGTCCGCGGTCGACGTCGGCGGTCGACGCGGACGAACCGGCGGACGCCGGCTAGGACGATGTCGCTGCCCTGGTTCATCGCGCGCCGCTACCTGACCGCCCGACGGCGTCAGGCGTTCATTTCGCTCATCTCGGCCGTGTCGGTGCTCGGCGTGGGCGTCGGCGTGATGGCACTCGTCATCGCGAGCGCGCTCATGACGGGTGTTCAGGGCGAACTGCGCGATCGCATCGTGGGCTCGACGGCGCACGTCTTCGTCAATAGCGTCGGGGCGCCGTTCGACAATCCCGCGGCGCTCGGCGCACGGCTGCACGGGCCGGACGTCGTCGGCGTCGCGCCGGCCATCATCGGCTTCGGTCTGCTCACGGCGGGCGGGTCGCAGAGCTTCGTCACGCTCAAGGGTATCGATCCGCTGCTCGAACCGGACGTCACCGACATCAGCAGGGCAATGACCGACGGATCGATTGTCGCGCTCGTCAATCGTCCACCCGAAGCGAAGGACGGCGTCGTGCTCGGCGCGGACCTGGCGCGGACGCTGCACGTCGGCGTCGGCGACGTCGTGAACGTCGTGACGTCGGAGCTCACGCCGACCCTGACCGGTTTCGTGCCGCACCAACGCGCGCTGCAGGTCGTCGGTACGTTCCGCTACGGCTTCTACGAGTTCGACAGCTCGTATGCGCTCGTCTCGCTCCCGACGGCCGAGGATCTCTTGAACCGCGGCGGGCCGGATTCGATGCAGCTCCGGCTCGCCAATCTCAACGAGGCGCCGGCCGTGCGCGATCGGCTGCGACGAGAGCTCGGTCAGGACTACGAGGTCAGCGACTGGACGCAGTTGAACGCGCCGCTGTACTCGGCGCTGTGGCTCGAGAAGGTCGCCATCTCGGCGACGATCGGGCTCATCGTCATGGTCGCCGCGCTCAACATCGTCGCCTCGCTCGTGCTGCTCGTGATGGAGAAGAGCCGCGACATCGCCATCCTGCGCACGATGGGCGCGACGTCGCGGACGATCCGGCGGATCTTCGTCTATCAGGGGCTCGCCATCGGGCTCGCCGGCACGCTGTCCGGCGTGATCCTCGGCGTCCTCGTGAGCATCGTGGCCGATCGCTATCACCTCATCCAGCTTCCGGGAGACGTGTACCAGATCACGTATCTCCCGTTCCGCGTCCAGCCGATCGACGTGACGTTCATCTTCGTGGCGGCCGTCGCCGTGTGCCTGCTGGCGACGTTGTATCCGTCGCGGCAGGCGGCGCGGCTCGATCCGGCCGAAGCGCTGAGGAACCAGTAGCGTGGCACTCCTCGAGGTCACGGGCCTGGTCAAGTCGTATGCGACGGCCGGCGGCCCGCTGTCGGTCATCCGCGGTGCGGCGCTCTCGATCGCGCGTGGCGAGATGGTGGCCATCACGGGCGCGTCGGGCGTCGGCAAGAGCACGCTGCTGCACGTGCTCGGTGGGCTGGACCACTTCGATGCGGGCACGATCACCATCGACGGCGCCGCGCTCGATCGGATGAGCGACGATGAGCGGGTGCGGTTCCGGAACGCGCACGTCGGCTTCGTGTTCCAGTTTCATCATCTGCTGCCCGAGTTCACGGCCCTCGAGAACGTCGAGATGCCGCTCTTCATCGCCGGCCGTCCGGCGGCGGAGCGCCGGGAGCGGGCGGCGATGCTGCTCGATCGCGTCGGCCTGGCCGCGCGCGCCGATCATCGGCCGGGCGCGCTGTCGGGCGGCGAACAGCAGCGCGTCGCCGTGGCGCGGGCGCTCGCGTGCCGGCCGACGTTGCTCCTGGCCGACGAGCCGACCGGCAATCTCGACGAAGCGACGGCCGCCGAGCTGCTGCAGCTCGTTCGTGACATGCACCGCGAGTACGGGCTGACGTCGGTCATCGTCACGCACAACTCGTCGCTCGCCGCGGCCTGCGATCGCATCGTGCGGCTCGAAGGCGGGCGGCTCGCCGATGCGCCGCCGCCTGGCGCATGAGGCCGCCTGTCGCGCGGAGTGCGGCCGGACGCGCCGCACCGCTTGCACCGGCAAGAGGCAGGTCGTGCGACCGATGCCGTATAATGCGTCGAGGAACGCCATGAACGGCTTGCCTTCAGGCGGACGCCTGAATGTTTGAACGCTACACGGAACGAGCGCGGCGCGTCCTGTTTTTCGCCCGCTACGAAGCCACGCAGCTCGGGAGCACGTCGATCGAGACCGAGCACCTGTTGCTCGGCCTGATCCGCGAAGGCAAGGGGCTGACGAGCCGCATTTTCGCCCGCTCCCACCTGTCGCTCGAGAGCATCCGCAAGGAAATCGAGGGACGGACCGTCTTCCGCGAGAAGGTGTCGACCTCGGTCGACATCCCCTTCAGCGCCGAGACCAAGCGCGTGTTGCAGTACGCGGCCGAAGAAGCCGACCGCCTGCTGCACACCTACATCGGGACCGAGCACCTGCTGCTCGGGATCCTTCGCGAGGAGCGGTCGGTTGCCGCATCCATCCTGTACGAGAAGGGGATGCGGCTCGCGAGCGTGCGCGAGGACATCGTCCAGCTGCTGAACGAGAAGACGGCGCCCGCGCGTCCGAAAGAGACGCCGCTGCTCGCCGAGTTCAGCCGCGATCTGTCCGAGGCGGCGCTGAAGAACCAGCTCGACCCGCTCGTCGGCCGCCGCGCCGAGCTCGATCGCGTCCAGCAGGTGCTCTGCCGCCGGACCAAGAACAACGCGGTGCTCATCGGCGAGCCGGGCGTCGGCAAGACGGCCATCGTCGAGGGGCTCGCGCAGAAGATCGTCTGCGGCGACGTGCCGCACTTCCTCTCGGACAAGCGCGTCCTCGCGCTCGACATCTCGCTCATCGTCGCGGGCACCAAGTACCGGGGGCAGTTCGAAGAGCGCCTCAAGGCGATCATGAAGGAGCTCACCGAGAACCCGAACATCATCGTGTTCATCGACGAGCTGCACACGCTGGTGGGCGCGGGATCCGCCGAAGGGTCGCTCGACGCGGCCAACATCCTCAAGCCGGCGCTCTCGCGCGGCGAAATCCGCTGCATCGGTGCCACGACGCCGGCCGAGTACCGGAAGTACATCGAGAAGGATCGATCGCTCGAGCGGCGCTTCCAGGCCGTGAAGGTCGATCCGCCGAGCGAACGCGAGACGGTCCAGATCCTCATGGGGATCAAGGATCGGTACGAGTCGTTCCATCACGTCGAGTACACGCCCGAGGCCATCGAGGCCGCCGTGTATCAATCGAGCCGGTACATCACGGACCGGTTCCTGCCCGACAAGGCCATCGACCTCATCGACGAGGCCGGCGCGCGCGCGAAGCTGCGCGAGGCCGAGATGACCGCGGAAATGGGCGAGCTCAGCCGCATCGTCCGGACGTCGGTCGACGAGCTCGAAGGCTCGTTCGCCGCGCCGCCGGCGGAGAAGACGATGCTCTTCCGCGACCAGGACGCGTCGCGTGACGTGCAGGTCGTGCGCGAGCGGCGCGACGTCAAGGCGACGGGCAGCCGTGTGTCGATCGGTCGGGCCGAGATCGACGAGGTCGTCTCGAAATGGACCGGCGTGCCGCTCACCTCGGTCAACGAGGACGAGGGCAACAAGCTCCTGCGTATGGAAGAGGAGCTGCACCGCCGCGTGATCAGCCAGGAGAAGGCGATTTCGGCGCTCTCGCGAGCCATCCGCCGGTCGCGCGCCGGGTTGAAGAACCCGCAGCGGCCCGTCGGCAGCTTCATCTTCCTGGGGCCGACCGGCGTCGGCAAGACGGAGCTCGCGCGCGCGCTCGCCAACTTCCTCTTCGGCAGCGACCACGCGCTCATCCGCTTCGACATGTCCGAGTACATGGAGAAGCACTCGGTGTCGAAGCTCATCGGATCGCCGCCCGGCTACGTCGGGCACGAAGAAGGCGGGCAGCTCACCGAGAAGATCAAACGCAACCCGTACTCGGTCGTCCTGCTCGACGAGATCGAGAAGGCGCACCCGGACCTGTTCAACATCCTGCTGCAGG
>CALFMR010000220.1 GCA_937880585.1 uncultured Acidobacteriota bacterium | reverse complement strand
CATCTATCGCGACCTCATCGCCTCGCGTCCCGGCGCCGTCCGCGCCTGGCGCGCGACGGGCGCGGTCCTCGACGTGGGCACGCCGAGCGATTATCTCGACGCCGCTTTGTCGTTCGTCACGCACCGCGCAGGTCGGCATCCCGGCGCGCGGCTGCGCCACACGTTCGTCTGGCCGGAAGCCACCGTCGGCGCGGGCGCCGACCTCGACCAGTGCGTCGTCGCCGGCCCCGTCGTGATTCCGGCGGGATTCACCGCATCGCAGTCCGTGATCGTGCCCGCATCGATTGTCGAAGCCGGCGACACCGTCGAGATCCGTGACGGGCTCGCGATGTTCCCCCTGTCACGGTGATGTCGATGCCCGATACGCCCGTTCCGTCCGTCTCCGATGGACCGGCGCGCACGGCGCTTCCCGAGGCCGTCGTACGCTACCTCGCGCGGCATCCGGTCGCGTTGCCACGCGTCACCGCGCTCACCGGGGACGCGTCTACTCGCCGCTACTTCCGCATCACTCCGGGCGATGCCGACTCATTCGTCCTCGCCGTCTACTCCGAGCCATTCGATGCGGCGACGCTGCCGTTCCTCAACGTCGCGGAGCTGTTTGCCGCGATGCCCGTGCCGATTCCGCGCGTCCGAGGCGTCGCCGCCGATCTGGGCGTCGTGGCGCTCGACGACCTCGGTGACGTGACGCTCCAGGCTGCCATCGTCAACGCGCCCGGACCGCAGACGATGGCGTGGTATCGCGAAGCGGTCGAGATCATCGTGACGATCCAGCAGCGCGGTGCCGCGCTCGCCGACGCGCGCTTCCTGCCCTACGGCCTCGCCTTCGACGTCGAGAAGCTCACGTGGGAGATGGAATTCTTCATCACGCACTTTCTCGAAGGCCATCGCGGCGTTCGACTGCCGCCTGACGATGCCGAGACGCTTCGGCGTGAGTTGGCCGTCGTCATCGCCGAGTTGGCCGCCGAGCCGCGCGTCGTCTGCCATCGCGACTATCACAGCCGCAATCTCATGGTCGCCGGCGACGCGCTCTACGTCATCGACTTTCAGGATGCACGCATGGGACCGGATACGTATGATCTGGCGTCTCTGCTTCGGGACTCGTACGTGGACCTGCCGGAGGCGCTCGTCGATCGCGTCATGACGACGTTCGCGGCCGCCATCGGCGCGCGAGACCTCGACGCGTTCCGGGATCGATTCGAGCTCATGGCACTGCAGCGCAACCTGAAGGCGCTCGGCACGTTCGGCTATCAGGCCTCGGCACGGGGCAACCAGACCTATCTGCCCTACGTCTCGCGCACGCTGGGCTACGTACGCGACAATCTCCGCCGCCATCCGCGCTTCGACCGGATCGCGGCCGTCCTGGGCCGCGCCGTGCCGGAGCTCGGCTGATCCGCGCCATGACCTTCGGCCTGTCGACGCACCTCTTTCACGGCGAGACGCTCACGGCCTCGCACTTCGAGCGCATCCGCGCACACGACTTCGAGCTCGTCGAGATCTTCGCCACGCGCACGCACGTCGACTACCACGATGCCGCGGCGGTGGCCGAAGTACGGCGCTGGCTCGACGCCACGGGATTGCGTGCCTGGAGCGTCCACGCACCGATCTGCGACGGCTTCGTGAACGGCGTCTGGGGCCGCGCGTATTCGAACGCGACGCCGGACACGGCGCTCCGGCGCGAGGCGGTCGACGAGACGGCGCGCGCGGCCGACGCCGCCGCGGCCTGGGGCGCCGGGGTCATCGTGCTGCACCTGGGCATCCCGCGCGGCCAGCCGATCCCGGCTGGCGACAACGATGCCGGCGCGCTCGCGCGCAGCCTCGAGCCCATCGCCGCGGCGTGCGCGGCGGCCGGCGTACGGCTCGCGCTCGAGGTCATCCCGAACGATCTCGCGACGCCCGGCGCCTTGCTTCGCTGGCTCGAGGGCGATCTCGATCTTGGCGCCGCGGGCGTCTGTCTCGATGTGGGCCACGCGCATCTCGTTGGCGGCGCGCCCGAAGCCGCCGAGGAACTTGCGGGCTATCTCCTCACGACGCACATCCACGACAACCGCGGCAAGGCCGATGACCACCTCGTGCCGTTTGCCGGGACGATTGACTGGCCGTCGACGATGATGGCGCTCGTCAAGGTGGGATACACGGGACCGCTCATCTTCGAGCTGCCCGATCACGGCGACGCCGCGCGCGTCCTCACCGCCGCCGTTGGTGCGCGCGCGCGCCTTCAAGGCATACTGGACGATCTGAACGGCCCACTCGCGTTCGAGTGAGCGACGGCCGTTCGTACGAGCCGTGCTCATGCGCGTCTACATCGAAGACATCGCCCGCCACGACGGTGAGTCCGTCACCATCCAGGGCTGGCTCGCGAACCGCCGGTCGAGCGGCAAGATCCACTTCCTGCAGGTGCGCGACGGCTCCGGCTTCATCCAGGCCGTCGTGTCGAAGGCGGCTGTGGGCGCCGAGGCGTTCGCCCGCCTCGACCATCTCGGCCAGGAAAGCGCCATCGTCGTCCACGGCACCGTGCGCGCCGACGCGCGGGCGCCGGGCGGCTACGAGATCGACGCGGCCGGCGTCGACGTCGTGAGCGAGGCGCACGACTACCCGATCACGCCGAAGGAACACGGCGTCGACTACCTGCTCGATCACCGGCACCTGTGGATTCGATCCGCGCGCCAGCACGCCGTGCTGCGCGTGCGTCACGAGGTCATCGACGCGGTCCGCGACTACTTCAACTCGCGCGGCTTCGTGCTCGCCGACACGCCCATCTTCACGCCGTCGGCCTGCGAGGGCACGACGACGCTATTTCCCGTCGCGTATTTCGAGGACCGCACGGCGTACTTGACGCAGAGCGGCCAGCTCTACAACGAAGCCAACGCGATGGCGCTCGGCCGCGTCTACTGCTTTGGACCGACGTTCCGCGCCGAGAAATCGAAAACACGCCGGCACCTCACCGAGTTCTGGATGGTCGAGCCGGAGGTCGCCTACGCGACGCTCGACGACATCGTCGTGCTCGCTGAGGGACTCGTCGTCGAAGTCGTCGCACGCGTGCTCGACCGGCGGCAGCGCGAGCTCGCGACACTCGAACGCGACACGACGACGCTCGAACGCGTGCGGGCGCCATTTCCACGGCTCACTTACGACGACGCCGCCGACCGCCTCCGGGCGCAGGGCTTGCCGTTCGACTGGGGTGGCGACTTCGGCAGCCCGGACGAGACCGCGCTTTCGGCGATGTTCGATCGCCCGCTCGTCGTCACCGGCTATCCGTCGGCCGTGAAAGCGTTCTATTTCAAGCCGCAGCCGGGCCGACCCGAGGTGTCGCTCTCAGTCGACGTTCTCGCGCCCGAAGGCTACGGCGAAATCATCGGCGGTGGCGAACGCCTCGACGATCTCGCGCTGCTCGAACAACGGATCGCGGACCATCACCTCCCGCCCGAAGCCTACGAGTGGTATTTGGATCTTCGCCGCTTCGGCTCCGTGCCGCACGCCGGCTTCGGCATGGGCATCGAACGCGTCGTGTCCTGGATCTGCGGCCTCGAGCACCTGCGCGAAGCCATCCCCTACCCGCGCATGCTGCACCGGCTGACGCCGTGAAGTCCGGCTCCGGCCTCTTTTTTCTCCCTACGCGCGGGGCCCCGCCCCCCCGCGCCCGCTCAGCGCGGCTTCGCGGACTTCTCCTAATCGCTCGTCGCCCTCGCTACGCTCGGGGGCTCGGGGTGGCATCTCCCTTCAGTTCTGCCCTTGCCCCTTGCCCCTTGCCCCTTGCCCCTTGCCGCCCTGATCCCTGATTCCTCCCATTCCCGCGATAAGCTAGACCTCGATGAAGATCGGCCTCGTCTCGCTCGGGTGTCCGAAAAATCTCGTCGACGGCGAGGTCATGTTGGGCCTTGCGCGCGACGCGGGGCACGAGATCACGGCCGACGCGGCGTCGGCCGATGTCGTCGTCGTCAACACGTGCGCGTTCATCGATCGTGCGAAAGAAGAGTCGGTCGATGCCATCCTCGAGATGGCCGCGTTGAAGCGCGAGGGCGGATGCCGGCGGCTGGTCGCGACCGGCTGCCTCGCTGAGCGGTATCGCGACGCGCTCGCCATGGAAATCCCCGAGATCGACGTCGTCCTCGGCACCGGCGAAGTGCCAGCCATCGTCGGCGCCATCGAATCGTCCGCGGCCGCTCGCGCACCCGAACCGGGCGTCACGACCGCGCCCGTGCGATTTTTCAAGTCGTCACCTTCACCTCAGATACACGCGCCGGCGCCGGCGCGCACGCCCCCTCCGCCCGACTATCTCTACGACGCGTCCACGCCGCGGCTGCTGACGACGCCGCGGCACTATGCGTATGTGAAGGTGGCCGAGGGCTGCGATTACACCTGCGCGTTCTGCATCATCCCGACGCTGCGCGGCGCATATCGCAGCCGCACCGAGGACTCGATCGTCGCCGAGGCCGAAGCGCTCGCCGCGCGCGGGGTGCGCGAGCTCTTGCTCATCTCGCAGGACACGACCTTCTTCGGCATCGATCGTGGCGAGCGCGGCGCGCTCGCGCGGCTCCTCCGCCGGCTCGATCGCGTCGTCGGACTCGCGTGGATTCGCCTGCTCTATCTCTATCCGACGACGATCACCGACGACGTGCTGGACGCGATGGCGGCGTGCGACAAGGTCTGCAAGTACATCGACCTGCCGCTGCAGCACGCGTCGGCCGACGTGCTGCGCCGCATGCGGCGTCCGGGCAATCGCGAGGCGTACGACGCGCTGCTCGCGCGGATCCGCCGCCATCTGCCCGACGTGACGCTCCGCACGACGTTCATCGTCGGCTTCCCCGGCGAGACCGATGCCGACGTCGATGCGCTCGAGGCGTTCGTGCGCGACACCGGCTTCGATCACGTCGGCGTCTTCACCTACTCGCACGAAGAGGAC
>CALFMR010000219.1 GCA_937880585.1 uncultured Acidobacteriota bacterium | reverse complement strand
GGCATCGAACTCGTCAAGCTGAGCGGCGGCCCGCAGGGACAGGCTCATACGGATTGGCTGGCGCAGCGGCTGGCTGCCGGGGAGCGCGTCGGTGTCGACGGCGCCGTGCTGGGTCTCGCAGCCCAACGGATGCTGAAAGATGCCCTTCAAGCGCGCGGGATCGGCCTCGTGACCGATCTCGACTTGCTCGAATCGGTGTGGACCGACCGCCCGGCGCTGCCGGCCGCCCCTGTCTACGAGCACGCGTTGGCTGAGGCTTGCGTAGCGAGGGCCGCCAAGCTCGCGCTCGTTCGCGCGGCGATGCGCGAGCGCGGCGCGCAGTGGCATTTCATATCGACGCTCGACGATGTGGCTTGGCTAACGAACCTGCGCGGCGCCGACGTGAACTTCAACCCCGTCTTCGTCGCGCACGTGCTCGTCGGATTGGACGAGGCGACGCTATTTGTCGGCGCGGGCAAGCTCCCGTCGGAAATCGTCGATGCGCTGGCTGCCGACGGCGTGCGCGCTGCGGCGTACGACGAGGCCGGGGCGGCGCTCGCCGCGTTGCCGGCAGGCGACACGTTGTTGATCGACCCGCGCCGCGTGACTTACGGCCTGCGCGAAGCCGTGCCTGCGTCGGTGAACGTCATCGAAGCGGTGAACCCGTCCACCTTCGCCAAGTCGCGCAAGACACCGGAGCAGGCCGATCGCGTGCGGGCGACGATGGAGCAAGACGGCGCCGCGCTGGCGGAGTTCTTCGCTTGGTTCGAAGGCGCGCTCGGCCACGAAGCCATCACCGAACTCACGATCGACGAACGGCTCACGGCGGCGCGTGCGCGCCGCCCGGGCTTCGTCTCCCCGAGTTTCGCGACGATCGCCGGTTTCAATGCCAACGGGGCGATGCCGCACTACCGGGCGACGCCGGCCTCGCACGCACGTATCGAAGGCGACGGGCTTTTGCTGATCGATTCGGGCGGGCAATACGTCACGGGGACGACCGACATCACGCGCGTCGTTCCCATCGGCGCGGTCAGCGACGCGCAAAAGCATGATTTCACGGTCGTCCTCAAAGGCATGATCGCGTTGTCGCGCGCGCGTTTTCCGCGCGGCATCCGCAGCCCGATGCTCGATGCGATCGCCCGCGCGCCGATCTGGGAGGCCGGGGGCGACTACGGTCACGGCACCGGCCACGGCGTCGGATACTTTCTGAATGTGCACGAAGGGCCGCAGGTCATATCGCATTACGCGCCGCCAGAGCCGCATACGGCAATGGAAGAAGGCATGATCACGTCCGTCGAGCCCGGACTCTATCGGCCCGGCCGGTGGGGCGTGCGAATCGAAAATCTCGTGCTGAACCGCGCCGACGGAGAGACCGAGTTCGGTACTTTTCTCGCCTTCGAGACACTGACGCTGTGTCCCATCGATACCCGCTGCGTCGTCCTCGCGCTGTTGCGCGAGGACGAGCGCGGCTGGCTGAACGCGTATCACGAAACGGTGCGGGCGCGAGTGGGGCGCCATGTGTCGGGCGACGCCAGGCGCTGGCTCGAAGAGCGGACTCAGCCCATTTGATCGATCGATGACGCATCGTCGCAAGAATCAGGAGTCGTCCATGCCGCAGTCAACCGTGTCGAAGCGAGCGTCCCGATGAAACCGAAAGTCGTCGTCTTCGATTTCGGCGGGGTGCTCATCGATTGGAACCCTGATTATCTCTACCGCAAGCTCATCGCCGATCCGGACGAGCGTCAGCGCTTCTTGAGAGAAGTCTGCACGATGGAGTGGGTGGTCAGGCAAGACGGCGGCCAATCGATCAGATCGGGCACGGACGAGCTCATCGCCCGTTTTCCGCACGAGGCCGAGCGAATTCGCGCGTTCTACGAGCGGTGGGAAGAGATGATCGGCGGCGTCTTCGACGACGGCGTGCGGCTCGTCGATCAGTTGGAAGCCGCCGGCGTGCCGCTATTCGGCCTGACGAACTGGTCGGATGAGACGTTTCCGTACGCTTGGGAGCACTTCGACGTTCTGCGCCGCTTTCGCGACATCGTCGTGTCGGGTCGCGTGAAGCTCGTGAAGCCGGACCCGCGCATCTACGCCGAAACGTTCTCGCGCATCGAGCGCCATGTGCCCGGCATTGCACCGAACGAAATCGTCTTCATCGACGATAACGTGAAGGCCGCGCATGCCGCGGCGGCGACGGGATGGCATGGCATCCATCACACCGCCGCCGGCGCGACCGC
>CALFMR010000218.1 GCA_937880585.1 uncultured Acidobacteriota bacterium | reverse complement strand
CTGAAACGCTGGTGCTCGCCGAGCTCGACGCCCGTCAGACCGACGACGAGGAACGTGGCCGGCGTCAGCGGACTAATGGGAAAGCCCGTCGTCATCTGACCGAGCAGCGCGGCCTGCCCCACCTGGATGGGCGGCACGCCGAGCGTCCGACCAGCCTCGGCGATGACCGGCAGCGCGCCGAGATAAAAGGAATCGGGGTCGAAGAGTAGACTGAGCGGCATCGACACGAGCCCGAGCGCGAACGGCAGGTGATGCGCCATGCCCGGCGGCACGGCGTGGACCGCCGACGCGGCCATGGCCGCGAGCATGCCGGAACCGCGCATGATGCCGGTGAACGCGCCGGCTGCGAACAGGATCGCGGCCATCATGATCGCCGCGCGCGCATGCGCGTCGACGCGGGCGCGCTGCAGCGCTGACGCGGGATAGTTGATGACGAGCGCCGCGGCCGTCCCGATCATGAACGCGGCGGCCGGCTCGACCAGACCGCTGATCATCAGCGCCAGCAGCACGACGGTCAGCGCGGCATTGATCCACCAGCGGCCGGGCCGGCGAGTCGCCAGTTCGTCGGCGGTGAGTTGCCGCGCCGGCGGCACCACTGCGCCACCGTCGACCGCGCCCAGGCGCCGTTCTTCGCGGCGGCCGAGCAGGAACGCCACCCCGAACACCATCACGAGCCCGACGACTTGAACGGGAATCAGCGGCCGAAACAGCTCGCTCGTCGAGAGGTGCAGCGAGGCCGACGCCCGGAGCATCGGTCCCGTCCACGGCAGGAAGTTCACGCCGGCCGCCATCGACACGGCGCACGCAAGGACGCGCCGATCCATCCGCAGCCGATCGAAGAGCGGCAGCATGGCCGGGACGCTCACGAGGAACGTCACCGCGCCCGATCCGTCCAGGTGAACGAGCAACGCCAGGAGCGACGCGCCCATCACGATGCGTGTCGGTCGCGTGCCGACGGCGCGCAGGATGCCGTCGACGATGGGATCGAGCAGGCCGGCGTCGGTCATGACGCCGAAGTACAGGATCGCGAAGACGAACATCGCCGCGACCGGCGCGGTCTGCTGCAAGCCGTCGGCGATGAACGCCGTCGTCTTCAGGCCGAAGCCGCCGGCCAACGCCGCGACCGTCGGCACGGCGATGAGTGCAACGAGCGCCGAGAGCCGCCCGCTCACGATGAGCGCCAGCAGGACGACGACGGTAACGAGACCGAGCAAGGCGAGCATCGCGCCGGTACGCTACGAGCCCGGGCCGCCGGCCTCGGCCGGCGCGCCGCACGAGAAATTCGACGTCTCGTCGACGCTGCCGGCGCCGCGATAGCGCGCGACGTCGGGATACGCGCAGATCGGCCGCGTGCGGTCGACGCGGCCGCGCACCGTTCGCGATCCCGCGAGCGCGTCGGGCGCCGCGCCGTGTTCGCGCCATTGCTCGAGCGCGCCAAGGGCATCGAACGTGCTCGTACCGGTCCCGCCGCCGCAGTGACTCATCCCGGGCACCGGAAAGAACCGAAAGAAGGCCTGTGTCTCCGCACGTCCGCCCATCGCCGCGGTGACCGCCTCGTAGTACTGCACGGTGTCCATCGGCGGGACGACCGGGTCGGCCCAGCCCGTGTACATGACGAGCTTGCCTCCCGCGGCGTCGAATGCCGAGAGATCAGTCGACATCGCGCTGAGATCCGGAATTGCACGGTCGACGAACGCGACGTCGCGATCCCAGTCGAACGTTCGCCAGTCCCAGGCTGGATCGTGGAAGGTGAAGAGACGAAAAAAGCCCAGGCGCGCTGGCTCGCTCGGATTGAGCAAGTACGCGCCCCATCCCCGTTCGCTACCGCGAACCCATCCTGGATAAATCTGCTCGCCCGTACGAGGGTTCTTTGCGCCGTCGTACACCTTGTCGACCGCGGTCACCTGAGCAGGCGTCAAGCACGACGCGCCGTCGGCGTCGCGGCACGCGAGTGTCGCCGGATCGAAATGGCACGCGCGCGGGTTGCCGATGACCCCGTCCGTCACGCCGTCGTCCGCGTCGCAGGCGGCGACGGCCGCGTCGGCGACGACGCCGAGCTTGGCGGCGGGCATGACGGGCTGGCCGTCGGGCGTGTGCAGCGCCATCCACGACCAGAGAAACCCGAGAATCAGCCGGACGCGATTCTGTCCGGGGTCGCCGGCCACGATGCCGTCGTAGTCGAGTGGATATCGCTGGGCTTCACTGAGCGCCTGCTGACCGCCGGTCGAGCAGCCGTCGAAGTAGGCATGATCGGGAAAGCGGTCGAAATAGCTGCGCACGACGAGCTTGGCCAGGTCCGTCATGACGTGGACGGCGCGATACGCCCAGTCGTTGATCTTCTCCGGATGGCCGTCGCCGAAGGTCATCTGGTCGCCAGCGTGGCCGGTGTCGGTCCCGACCGTGGCGTAGCCGCGCCGGAGGCCGTCGGCCATGGCGCGGTACCCGATGACGCCCCCGAAGCCGCCGTTGGCCGTGCCGAGCAGCTTCCCGTTCCAGGCGGCCACTGACGGGAGCCAGATCTCGATCGCAATGCGCGAGTCGCTGGTCGGCGTTGCGATAGCCGCGACGCGGCAGAAGGCGGGCACGGTCAGAGGCGCGCGCAGGCCGGGCAGCACGAGTGAGCCGGCCGGCACGGATGCGACCGACGTGATGGCGACCGAGGGGACGGTGAGCGCTGCCAGGCCGGCGCAGGACTCGGCGGCCGGCGCGCGGGTCGATATCCGCGCCGGACGGGCGGCCCCGAGCACGGCCACGCCCAGTGCGGCCAGGACGAAGGCCGTGAGACCCGCAGTGGACCATCGACGCATGGGCCCCGATGGTGACGAGCAGGCGACCTGTTTGTAAAGCGAATCATTTGGATTACAGTCATTCGTTCAACAAATGACTGCAGAGATCCGGCACATCGATGCGTTTCTGGCCGTCGCGCGGCACGGCAACTTCACGCGCGCCGCCTCGGCCCTGCACGTCTCGCAGCCCGCGCTCACCGTACAGATCCGCCAGCTCGAGGCCGCCCTCGGCGTCCGGCTGTTCGATCGCAACAATCGCCGCGTGGCGTTGACGCAGGTCGGACGCGAACTGGTCGCGCCCTTCGAGCGCATCGTGCTCGACCTCGGGACGATCGTGGCCAACGCGCACGACTTCGCGGCGCACCGCCGCGGCGTCGTCACGGTCGCGTGCCTGCCCTCGATCGCGGCGGAGCTGCTGCCCCGCGCCATCGCGGCTCTGGCGAGGCAGCACGAGGGTCTGGTCGTCCGCGTCCGCGACGTCGTGGCCGCGCGTGTCGTCGATCTCGTCAAGACCGGCGAGGTCGACTTCGGCATCAGCGGCTGCGGCGTCCTCGACCGGGACCTCACCGAGACGCCGCTGTTCGTCGACCGCCTCACGGCGTTTCTCCACGACGACCATCGGCTGGCGAGGCGCGGGTACGTCACGCTCCGCGAGATCGCCGCCGGACCGTTGATTCTGACGGGAAAGGACAGCAGCGTGCGCGGACTCGTCGATGCCGCGCTCCGGCGCGAGCGTCTCGTCGCGCACGTGGCGCAGGAGGCGACCTACATGACGACGGCACTGGGGATGGTCGCGGCCGGGCTGGGCGTGGCGATCCTGCCCGAAGCCGCGATGACCTCGGCGCCCGAGTCGGTGCGGCGCGTCGCGATCCGGCGCCCGGTGCTGACGCGCCAGATCGGCATCCTCACCCGCGCCGGCCGCTCGCTCTCGCCCGCGGCGCAGCAGCTCGCGGAAGTGCTACGGGCGGGGTGACGCTCCGCGCGTCAGTGACCGGCGACGGGTCGGGTCGTGTGCTCGGGGCGTTTCAGGAGAAACAGCAGCGGGATGACGACGATGAAGATCCAGCCGAAGACGCGGAAGGCGTAGAGGTACGACAGCAGTGCCGCCTGCTGGTGGACGAGGCCGGCGATGGCCGCGTAGGCCGCGCGTGAGGCTGTGACCGGATCGAAGCCCGCAGCGATGAAGCGCTCGTGCATCTGCGCCAGCATCTGCTGCGCCAGCGGGTTGTAGGCCGTGACGTGCTCGGCGAGCCGGCTGGCGTTGCTCTGCGACGTCCGCGCGATCACGGTCGTCGCGGCCGCGATGCCGAACCCGCCGCCGAGATTGCGCATGAGGTTGAACAGGCTCGTCGCGTTGCCCATTTCCTCGCGCGGAATCGGATCCATCGTCGTCGTCGTGAGCGGCACGAACATGAACGACAACGCGAGGCCGAGCCAGAACTGCGGCCAGAAGAAGTCCCAGATCGTCGCCGTCATGTCGAGACGCGAGAGCTGGACGAGCGAGAGACCGGCGACGAAGAAGCCGACCGCGAGCAGCTTCCGCGGATCGGCTTTCGCCATGATCATGCCGATGATCGGCATCCCGAGGAACGCGCCCAGGCCGCGCGGCGCGGTGGCCAGCCCCGCATCCATCGCCGGATAGCCCATCAGCGTCTGCAGGAAGACCGGCAGCGCGACGAGGCTCCCGTACAGGACGAAGCCCAGCGTGGTCATCATGGCCACGCCCACCGAGTAGTTGCGGCTCTTGAACACGCGCAGGTGCACGACCGGCTCGCGCGCCACGAGCTCGCGAATCACGAAGCCGACGAGCATGATCGCCGCGACCGTCGCGCAGGCCACGATGAACTGCGATCCGAACCAGTCGTCCTGCTGGCCCTTGTCGAGCGTGATCTGCAGCGCGCCGATGCCGACGGCCAGCATCCCGATGCCCCAGCCGTC
>CALFMR010000217.1 GCA_937880585.1 uncultured Acidobacteriota bacterium | reverse complement strand
CCGCAGCGGAGTACAGGTTGCGTCCGCTGTCCTTGGAGATGACGACGTCCTTGCCGCCCTGAATCAGGAAGACGGGACGCGGACTGATGCGGCCGATCCATTTCGTCGCGTCGATGTCGCTCGCGCGGAACCCGCCTTCGCGCTCGGCCCAGAACGTGATGAGCGGCGCGAACGGAAACGCCGGCAGGCCGGTGAAGTACTTGACGCTCGTCGCCACCGTGTCCGAAAGCGACGAAAACGCGGCGTTGGCGACGACGGCCGCGATCTTCGGATTCTGGGCGGCGTACTGAATCGCGAGCGATCCGCCCATCGAGTTGCCGAGGATGCCGATGCGATTCGGATCGACGCCCGGCTCGGTGAGCGCGAAGCGATACCACGCGTCGAGGTCGGCCATTTCCTTCACGCCGAACGTGATGAGCGTGCCGTCGCTGAGGTCGTGCGCGCGGACGCTCGTGATGAGCACGCCGTAGCCATGGCGGTTCAACATTGCCGCCTCGTCGAGCATTTCACCGCGCTGTGACTTGTAGCCGTGCTGCGCCAGGACGAGCGCGCCGTTCTTCGTCGGCACGTACCAGCCCACGAGCTTCAGCCCATCCGCGGTCTTGACCGACACATCGTCGTAGACCATGCCGTAGTCGATGGGGCGTTCGTGCGGCAGCTCACGCGTGGCGATCGGATTCGTGAGAAGCCGATGGGCCTCGGCGCGGGCCTTCCAGACGAGGCCGGCCGCGGCGATGACGACGAGGAGAACGATGGCGAGGAAGACTCGCCTGACCCAGCGCTTCATCGGATCGCGCGCACCGTTCGTCGTGGCACGCGGTCATTATCGATCAGCTCGTGCCAGAGCCATGACGGATGTCCCGTCGCGGCTTCCGTTCCGTCCGCGCACGCATCCGGACGGCAAGGGCGCGTTCATTGGCATCGACGAGCGGGAAACTGCTGACGACGCGTTCGAGCTCGACGGCGTCGAGACCGAAGATCGCGGCGACGTCGGCCTGAAGCCGGGCGTACGCGCGCGCCGACCATGTCACGCTGAGCCTTCGCGCGATCCCGGCGACGCGTCGTTGCGCCGCATCGCCCGTCCAGGTTGGCGCCGGCAGTCGCTCGACGATGGTGGTCGTCACATGACTGCCCATCAGCAGGCGGACGATGACGTTGAGGACGTAGGAGTTGAGCAGGCCGCAGAGGAAATCGATCGAGAGGTCGTCGGCCGCCGGGACGTCAGGCCGCGTGCGCAGACAGAAGATCGTGTGGGTCGTGACAACGCCGGCGGGCACGATGGCGGCGATGAGTGACAGGCGATTGCCGACGCCCGACACGTCGCGATAGCCGAGACGCCGGTGCGCGAAGGGCGCGGCCGGCAAGAGTCGCCGCGCCGTTTCCGGCGCGATGCGCGCGTCTGGTGCTGCGGCGTCGACACGAAACGGCGTGAGATGCCGCCCCTGAATGACGGGCAATCCTGTCGAGCCGAAACTGCCGCGGTCCTCGGTCGCGTTCAACTCGCGGCCGAACGATGCGCGCCATGCCGCCGCATCGCCGAGCGCCGGGAACTGCCGACAGAGCCGTTCGGCCAGCAGCAGGTCGCGTGTGTCCCGAACGTCGGGAATGCGCAGTGCCGGTCCGCTCACGGCTTCAATCTGGTGACGAGCGAGGCGCACCGGATACGCCGTCGGCGCCAGGCCGTCTTCACGATCGGGCAGCGCTTCGATGTCGGCAGCCGTCTTCACGCCGAAGCGCGCGCGCATTTCTCCGGTCGGGCCACCCGGGCTCGCGACCATCGCCATGAAACGAAGACCGCGGTGGATGGGGAAGAGGCCATTCGCGTTGTCGAGGCCGACGAGCGTGTGAAGCGTGGATCGCTCGAACAGCCTTCGCCGCAGTGACGCCGCACCGTCGTCGGTCGCGAGGCTCCACGGCACGATGAGTCCAACGCGCCCGCCCTCGCGCGCGAGCGACAGCGCGCGTTCGAGAAACGGTTGATACAGGTTCAGATGGCCGCGATCGCATGATGTGTAGATGCCGGACTCCCGGATGAAACGTATCGTCCGGCGTCGGTCGTCGATGGAAGCCGCGTCATCCGGAGCCGAGTGACGCGCGCCGCTGTCATCGGATGTATCGCCGCGAAGCATCTCCCACGGCGGATTCGCGAGGACCGCATCGAAGCCCGGTCGGGCACGCGGCAGGCCGTCATCGTCGTAGAAGACGTCGAGCATTTCGATCGGACAGTGAAAGAAGCGATGCGCGCTAGCAATGGCGCGTGCCGTCGCGAGACGGTCGTGCACGTGCGTTTGCGCGAGCGTGCGGTCGCGGCGCAAAACGGCGTCCATGAGCGCCCGCAGCTCTGCCGGCGACGGCGGGGCGTCGCCCGCGGGCCAGAACCAGCGCGCACACCAGAGATCCGCGGCGCGACGCCACGGCTCGATCGGCGACGACGTGGATGTGAGATCCGCCCAGATCGCCTCTTTCGCGCGCACGTCGTCGACCGTGTCTTCGCGACGATCGTGGAGCGCGGCGAGCGGCGGAGCGACGTCGCGCATGGCGCGATCCAGCAGGATGTCGTCGAAGAGCGGAAGCGTGTCTCGCCCGCGTGCGGTCGAGATGGCGAGGCGCCGCAAGTCGTCGGGCGAAGCCCCGACGAGGCTGTCGCCGACGCGCAGTCGATGGTCGAGGAAGCCGAGCGGCCGGCCCCGCGCGAGCGTCGCGAGCCACATCGAGAGCCGCGCGACCTGTACGGCAACGGGATTGCGATCGACGCCCACGAGGCAGCGCTCCGCGACGAGACGCCGCACGCCGGCGCGCGCATCGGCATCGAAGTCCGCTGGTGTCGCCTGGCCATGCTCGATGAGGGCGCGTTCGTACGCGCTCGCCAGATAGCGGCAGGCCGCGACGAGAAATGCGCCGCTGCCCATCGCGGGATCGACGACGCGCAGGCGAAGGATGGCGTCCGGTGCGGTGCCGGCGACGAGAGGCGCGAGCGTGCGTCGCGCCACGAAGTCGGCGAGCGGCTGCGGCGTGTAGAACGTGCCCGTCGTCTTACGCCGCGCGCTGTGCTGCGCTGGAGCACGACCGCGGCGCAAGGCGTCGAGCACCGCAGCGCCATGTTCGTCGAGCCGCAGAGCATCCAGTGCCTGCGGATCGATGTCGAGTACACGCTCGTACACCGCCCCCAGTTGTTCGACGCCGAGATCTGCGTACGCGATCGTCTCGCGGCCGTGTCGCGTTGGACGCGATCCCAGCGCTGCGAGCGCCCGAGCGGCCGCGCGGTCGCGCGCGATGCCCGCCGGCGTACGGCGCGGGGCCGGCCGACCACGTTCGAGCGTCGGCGCCGAGGCGCGCGCGAACAACCGGCCGTTGAACGGCTTCACACGGAGGTCGCTCGTCCGGCAGCCGACGCGCAGCAGCCGTGTGATGGCCGCCAGTCCATCCCACACGCCCGGCGCGGCGCGATCACTCAGTGCCTGGCGGCAGAGCGCGCCGACTGTGTAAGCGTCGCGATACACCGCAACACCATGCGGCACGAGGCCGCGCGATTCGGCGAACAACAGAAACAGGACGCGATAGACGAGCGTCAGTGCTTCGTCGAAGCGCGACGCGGCCCCCGACGCGCTCGACGGTCGTGCAGGAGATCGAGGTCCGAGCGCGCGGCCGAATTCGACGAGCGCCTCGGCCACGCCGTGTTGCAGGTCGTCACGCACACGGTCCTGGAAAATCGCTGCCGCGCGCACGAGCGTGTCGAGTCGCGACTCGGCCGCCGCTCCCGGCGCCGGCGCGTCGAACGCCGCCGCGCGCGCAAGCGTCCAGAAGACGGCAAAGGCCGACGCATCGAAGATGTCGGGCAGCGTCAGCTCGATGCTCTTTCGCAGCGCGTGCGCGCGGACGTCGACAATGGCGAGGAACGGCGGCGCGAAGAGGAAGCACCAGGCGGCGCCAATCGCGCGTGCGATGGCGCATGGCTCCCGCCAGAGCGCCGATGGCCGTTCCGCCCACGGCAGCAGCACGAGGCCGACCGACCGTCCGCCCGGCGTCAACAGTTGCGCCGTGGCATGACGCGATTCGAAGCGAGCCAGTCGCGCGCGGAATCCGAGCATCGCGAAGAACGGCATGGCGACGACGTCGAAGACGGCGCGCAGACCGGACGCCGGCCCCGACGTGTGTTCGACGCGCGTCCACCAGCGTTCGAACTGCAGCCGTCGATGTGGCCAGTCGTCATCGGATGGAAAGTGTCCACCGGCAAGACG
>CALFMR010000216.1 GCA_937880585.1 uncultured Acidobacteriota bacterium | reverse complement strand
GCCCGGTCCACCGCCACCCGTGAGCGAGTGGCCGGTCGTGACCGTGCAGCTGCCGATCTACAACGAGATGTATGTCGTCGATCGGTTGATCGACGCCGTCGTCGCGCTCGACTATCCGCGCGAGCGGTTCGAGATCCAGGTGCTCGACGACTCGACCGACGAGACGCAGCAGATTGCCGAGCTCGCCGTCCGGCGCCAGGTGGCGCGCGGATTCGACGTCAAGTATCTGCACCGGTCCGATCGCACGGGCTACAAGGCGGGCGCCCTCGAAGCGGGCATGGCCGTGGCACGCGGCGAGTTCATCGCGATCTTCGACGCGGACTTTCTTCCGCCCGCTGATTTCCTCACCAAGACGATCCCGTACTTCGCCGATGACGAGCGGCTGGCCGTCGTGCAGGCGCGATGGGGGCACCTGAATCAGGGCTATTCGCTGCTGACGAAAGTTCAGGCCGTGCTGCTCGACGGTCATTTCGTCCTCGAGCACGGATCGCGGCATCGGTCCGGCTGCTTCTTCAACTTCAATGGCACGGCCGGTGTCTGGCGGCGCGTGGCGATTGCCGATGCCGGCGGCTGGCAGCACGACACGCTCACCGAGGATCTCGATCTCAGCTACCGCGCGCAGCTCCGGGGCTGGCAGTTCCTGTTTCTGCCCGATCTCGTGACCCCGGCCGAAGTGCCGGTCGAGATGAACGCGTTCAAGTCGCAGCAGCACCGCTGGGCCAAGGGATCGATTCAGACCTGCCGCAAGCTGCTGCCGTACATCCTGCTCGCCGACCTGCCGCTGCGCGTGAAGGTCGAGGCGTTCTTCCATCTCACGGCGAACTTCAACTACCTGTTGATGGTGGCGCTCTCGATCCTGATGTTCCCGGCCATGGTCGTGCGTCAGGAGATGGGCTGGACGGAGATGCTGCTCATCGACGTCCCGCTGTTCGCGGCCGCGACGTTCTCCGTCGTGAACTTCTACGCGTTCAGCCAGCGCGAGGCGTATCCGGACTGGCGCACTCGGGTGAAGTATCTGCCCGTGGTCATGGCCATTGGCATCGGCCTGGCGGTCAACAACGCGAAAGCCGTGATCGAGGCGCTCTTTGGCGATGCGGGTGAGTTCAAGCGCACGCCGAAGTACGGGATCGAGCGGCGGCAGGACGAGTGGCAGGGCAAGAAATATCATCAGTCGATGCCCATTCAGCCGCTCGTCGAGCTCGCGCTCGGGTTGTATTTCACCGTGACCGTGCTCTACGCGCTCGCCAACGACATCTACGGCACGCTGCCGTTTCTCGTCATCTTCCAGTTCGGCTTCCTCTACATGGGCCTGATGTCGATCGTGCAGCAACTGCGCGATGACGCCGTCCTCGTGAAGACGCCGCAGACGGCCGGCGGCAAGTAGCGCCGCATCGCGCGGCCACGGCCGCGCCCGCGACGTCAACGGGCTCGCCGCCCGGCGAGACAGCGGCGCGCGGAATGAGTACACTAGTGGGCGTTTGCCACGACCGGCGCTGCGGGACGCGCCTGAGATCCACGCTACCAATCACGAGAGCACGCGAACGATGTCCACTGACGTGAAACCGAAGGCCGGCCTGGAAGACGTGATCGCCGGACCGTCCGCCATCTGTTATATCGACGGCGATCGAGGGATCCTCGCCTACGAGGGCTACGACGTCCACGATCTGGCCAACGCGGAGCACGGCGCGTCGTTCGAGGAAGTCTGCTATCTCCTGTGGCACGGCAAGCTGCCGACGCGCGCCGAGCTCGGCGACCTGCAGACCGCGCTCGCGGCCGCGCGTGTGCTGCCCGAGCCCGTCGTGCGCGCGATGAAGTCGCTGCCGAAGGTCGACGGCATGGACGCGCTCCGCACGCTCACGTCGATCCTCGCGCACTACGATACGGACGTCGCCGACAACTCGCCGCAAGCCAACTACCGCAAGGCCGTTCGTCTCACGGGGCAGATCGCGGCGCTCGTGGCCGCGTGGGGCCGGCTCGCGGCGGGTGCCGGACTCATCGATCCGGATCCGGCGCTCGGCCACGCGGCGAACTTCCTGTACATGTTGACCGGGCAGCGCCCGACGGCGATCGCCGCGCGCGCCTTCGACGTCTCGCTCGTGCTGCACGCCGATCACGAGCTGAACGCGTCGACCTTTGCCGGCCGCGTGATCGCGGCCACGCTCTCCGACATCCACTCGGCCATTGTCGGCGCCATTGGCGCGCTGAAGGGACCGTTGCACGGCGGCGCCAACGCGGCCGTCATGCGCATGCTGCTCGACATCGGCAAGGACGCGAGCCCCGAGCGCGTCGACGAGTATGTTCGCGGCAAGCTCGCGCGCAAGGAGAAGATTTCCGGCTTCGGCCATCGCGTGTACCACACCGAGGACCCGCGCGCGACGCACCTGCGGCGCTTCTCGAAGACGCTCGGCGAACAGACCTGCCAGCCGCAGTGGTACGCGATGTCGCAGCGGATCG
>CALFMR010000215.1 GCA_937880585.1 uncultured Acidobacteriota bacterium | reverse complement strand
AGGCCGTCAGATGATCGTGCAGGAGCAGCGCGGTTTCACTCGGCGCGGGCGGACACTTGAACGACTTCCCCGTCACGCCGACGATGACCGTGCCGCCCTCGAAGCGACGGAGGACGTCGCGTACGGCGAAAGCAGCCGGCACGGAGTAGAACTCGTGACCGCCGTCGACGAGTCCGGGCGTGGCCGCGGGATCGACGTCGGCGCCGAGCGCCACGACGAGCACGTCCGCGTCGAACGTCCCCGCGCTCGTCACGACGCGCTTCGCCGCCGGGTCGATGGCGCTAATTTCCGCCTGCACGAAGCGCACGCCCGGTTTGACGATGTCCCGATACGCGTACCGGACGTCGGCGGGCGTCTCGCGGCCGAACATCACGTCGAGCTTCGAGAATCCGAAGACGAACGTGTCGCTGCGATCGACGAGCACGACGTCGATGGCCGAGCCGAGCGCGTCCGAGAGGATCGTCGTCAATTCCAGGCCACCGAATCCGGCGCCCAGCACCACTACGCGCGTCGTCATGATCGAACGGTCCTCCGGCCGCCCGGCAGGGGCGGCAGGTCATGGTCGCACACTTGGCCTCGCGCCCGAGTGCTATCCTTTCCGCGGGTGCGCCAGCGCCCTGCCCCATCCTTTTTGGAGCTCATATGAAACGCATGGCCGTGATGGTCTTCGGCATCGTCGCGACGTCGGCCCTCGTCTTGGCTCAGGGTCGCGGCACACCCGCGCCTCCCGCACCGCTCGAGCCGGGCGCCACGCAGGCGGAGGTCAACACGGCGCTGCTCGCCGCGCCGATGAACCTGCGCAATCAGGCGACCGTCATCAAGTGGAAGCCCGACCACACGTACACCGTGCTGCGCAAGGGCACGAACCATCTAGTGTGCTTCGATCGATCCGGCTTCCCGCTGCAGAATCCGTTCTCGGTGGTCTGCACGAGCATGACCAACCTGGATCGCGAGAAGCAGAATCTCGAGGCCGAGGCCACGGGCGATCATCAGAAGAGCGAGGCGATGCTTGCCGCCGAAGAGAAGGCCGGCACGCGCGTCAAGCCGGAATACGGGTCGGTCTGGTATCACCTGATGGGTCCCGACAAGGCGCGCGCGCACATGCACGTGACGATTGCGGTGCCGGATGCGACGTCCGACAAACTCGGCCTGCCCGACAACTCGAAGCAGGGCGGCGTGTGGATCATGGACGCCGGTACGACAGGCGCCCACCTGATGACCCCCGGCGAGTAACTCCGGTACACGACGACGCTCGGCGTGCGGCTCGGGAGCCGCCGCCGGGCGATCGCCGCACGTGCACACGACGGCCGCGATTTGCCCAGCCGTCTGAAGCCCTCCGGCCGCTGATCCGATGATCTGGCGTGCCCCTCCCGGTCCGCGTGGAAGATCGATCCCGACGACCGTTCGTCGCCGTCCTGACCACGGCCGCGCTCGTGCTCGGCGCACTCGCGATCTACGTCTCGCGGCTGGATCACGTCGCCGGGTTGATTGGCGACGACGCGTGGTACGCGGTCCTCGCGAAGGCGATCGCGGAAGGCGACGGACCGAGACTCATCGGCTCGGCTGGACTACACGTCCTCTCGCCGGTGTATCCACCCGGGTTTCCCGCGCTCCTCTCGCTGGTCTTTCTCGTCAGTCCGTCGTATCCCGCCAACCTGCTGCTCCTGAAGAGCGTGTCCGTGGCCGCGATGATCGGCGCGGGCGCGCTGACGTATCGCTACGCCGCACGTTGTCGCGGCCAGTCGCCCGCCATTGCGGCGGCCGTTGCGTTCGGCACGATCATCACGCCGTCGCTCGTCTTCCTCGCGACGTCGACGCTGATGTCGGAAGCCGTGTTCCTCTTCGTCGAGCTCGCGGCCGTGCTGGCGATCGAACGCGCCGCGGCGACAAGGCCGGATCGCGCGTTTCGCTGGGCGGCGATCGCGGGCGCGCTTGCCGGCGCGACGATGCTCGTGCGGACGGCCGGCGTGGCGGTCGTCGCGGCCGGTGTGTTGTATCTCGTCGGGACGCGGCGCTGGCGCCGCGCGGTTCCCTTCGTCGCGGCGTCGGTGTTGTGCGTGTTGCCATGGACGATCTATGCCCACCGGCACGCGGCAACTCACGAGGAACGTGTCGATCTCGGCGGCGTGATGGCCGTCGACTACTCGAATTGGTTCTGGACGCGTGAAGCGGGCACGGTCACCGCGCGGCCTGTCGGCCTCGCTGCCTTGCCGGCGCGGATCGCGCGCAACGTGACGGATATCGCCATCCGCGACATGGGCGGCATCTTCGTGCCCGTCCTGTTTCGAAGCGCGGGAGAAAGCGGCCTGGAGGCCGTCGGGCTCGGGCCGCCCGAAGACGGCAGCGTGCCGAGCATGGGGTCGGCCACCGGCACCAAGGTCGTGTCGCTCGTCCTGACGCTCGTCGCCGTCCTCGGATTCGTCGTCGCCTGCCGCCGGCGGCTGACGGTCGCCGAGCCCCTCACCGTGCTGTCGGTTGGCATGATCGTGCTGTGGCCGTTCTGGACGTTCCGGTTCGTCCTGCCGCTGACGCCGTTTCTCCTCTGTTATCTCGTCACCGGCATTGAGACACTTGGCGCGACAGCCGCGCGATCGAGCCCAGCGGCAACGATCGCGTCCACGTCAGCGTCGACGGCGCGCATCTTTCTCTTCGTCCTCATCGGGCTCAGCCTGCTCGATCACGTGCGGTACGTCGCGCAGCCGCACGAGAACGCCCGCGGCGGGACGTGGCAAGCGCAGGGCGACGACACCGACGCGATCATGGACTGGGTGCGTCGACACGCGGAACGTAACAGCGTGATCGCCGCGTACAATCCGGCGCTCGTGTATCTACTGACGGGCCATCAGACAGTGGCAATCGACAGTTTCGGCGATCGATGGGATCGCTGGCGACGATTGGGGGTTCGCTATCTGGTATGTCTCAGCGACGCCCAACCCATGGATGACTCGCCCCGCTCCGCGCTGCGATTCAAGCTGCCCGACAAGAACCTCTGGGTCGTCGAGCTGCTACCCGCGGCTGGCGCGACGGCCTCGTCGGTGGCCTCCACCACCCACATGCCCGAGCGTTCCGTCCGAAACAACACGCGATAAGGCAGCGACCGATCGGGCAGCTCCACGTGTCCCTGAAGTGACACGAGGTAGCGAATGCCCTGCGACCGCCACGTCGCCCAGTGTGCGCGCGCGTCATTGATCGCAACACCTCGACGGCCGGTCCGAAGATAAATCAACGCCGGATTCGTCGACGCCACGCCGCCAGGTTCCGTCAGCGTGTGTCGCATCCAGTCCAGCACCTCGTCCGTCTCGCGACCGTCCTGCATCCACACCGCGTCGTCCAACTGCAGGCGATAGCGCGCGTGGTCGAGCACGTGCAGGACGAGCACGCAGGCGATGGCGATGCGCGCGACTCGCGTCCATGACGAGGTCATCGCCTGCACGCCGGCCAGCAGATAGAAGTAGAGGAACGGCGCGAGCGGCAGCACGAAGCGATACGCCCAGTACGGAAACAGGACGATCGGGACGAGACCGAGTGGAACGACGTACTCGCTGATGCCGGCGCCGCGCCGCCACGTCGCAATGAACCCGACGAGCGCGACGACGCTCAGCAGGGCCGAAATGACGATCGTCCCGGTCGCGTTGCCCATGCTGCCCATCGAAAGATCGGTGCGCTTGCCACCGACCGACAGCGTCTCTTCGCCGCTCTCGATCGGCGGCCGGCACAATTCGGGCAGCACGATGGCGCCCACGTC
>CALFMR010000214.1 GCA_937880585.1 uncultured Acidobacteriota bacterium | reverse complement strand
CTGCGGCTGACGGGACGGTTGCGCGGACTCGACGAGGGGCCGCTCGAGCGGAAGATTGAGCGATTCCTCCGAATCTTCGGCCTCGACCGGGACACGCACGCGCCGCTCGCGGCGTTTTCGAAAGGGATGCGGCAGAAGATATTGCTCTCAGCCGCCCTGCTCCACAACCCGCGCATCATCGTGCTCGACGAGCCGGTATCAGGGCTCGACGTGTCGACGGCCCTCATGCTGCGCTCGGTCGTGCGATCGCTTGCTGCCGATGGGCGCATGATCTTCTACAGCTCCCACGAACTCGAGACCATCGAGAAGATCAGCACGCGCGTCATCATCCTGCGGTCGGGCGAGATCGTGGCGGACGACTCCGCCGCGCGGCTCCGCGAGCTGACGCACGCCCCCACGCTCGAGGATGTCTTCGCACAACTGGCCGTGGAGCAGGATCCGGACGTCGCTGCTGATGCCCTGCTCGGAGCCGTCCGGTTGTGACGGACCAGACGACGGGGAGGCCCAACGCGTGGGCCGCGTTCCGGGCGCTGACACGGACGTTCCTGCGGCGGTTCTTCGACAACGAGATCCCTGGCGGAACGCGGGATCTCGCGATGAGCTTCTTCTGGCTGATCGGCTTCTTCGCCGGCCCGCTCGCGCTCATGCCGGTCGCCAACATGTCGCGATATCGGTTGATCGTGTTGGTGCAGGGGCCCGAGGCACTCCGCCTGCTCTCGCGCCCCGACAAGACGCTGCTCATCGTGCTCGGGATGATGGCGGCCGCGGCGATCTCGGCGCTCGTCTGGAACAGCCTCATGCTCGAACGCCGCGACGGACTGATTCTCGGCACGCTGCCCGTGCGGAGCGGCACAGTCGTCACGGCGAAACTCGCCGCGCTGGCCATCTACATTTTCGGGATCGCCTCGGCAATGCACGCGGTGTCAGCGGCGCTGAACGGGCTGGTCCTGGCGGATCAGGCCGCGACCTGGCGCCTCGCGCTCCTCGGCCCCATCGCGCATTTCGTCGCCGCCGTCGCGGCGTGCGCGTTCGTGTTCCTGTGCGTGACGTCGGTACATGGCCTGGCTCTCATGCTCGCCGGACCCGCGGCGTTCCGGCGAATTTCGACGACGCTGCAGATGCTCGTCGTCGCGGCGGTGATCGTCGGCTTCGCGCACGTCGGAGGCGTGATCCAGGGCGTCGCAGTGTTCAATCAGCCGGGCCATGCGGCACCGCCGGCGCCCTGGCTGCTGCTGACGCCGCCGGTTTGGTTCCTCGGTCTCGAGGAATGGATCCTCGGCGAGGCCGCGCCCGTCTTCACGCAGTTGGCCGCCACGGCGCTCATCGCATTCGCAACCGTCGCCGCCATCACGGTCCTGACGTACGCCGCCGCCTATCGCCGCCTGATGGTGCGCGTCGTCGAAACGCCGGAGGATGGCGCGAGAGGCGGAGTCCTCCGTGACGCGGCCGACTGACTCGCGCGCCGCCTCGCGCGCACCCCGGCTCGACGGGCCTCGGCGCAGTTCTTCTTCCTGTCGATCGGCCGCGTCGAGCGACTGCGCTTCGTCTTCGCCGTCGCGCTCGGCGTGCTGTGCGCTTGGCTCGTGCCGGCCCTCGCGACGCAGATGTCCGCAGTACAACCGTCTGCGCCCGGCACGACGTTCGGGCTGTCCTATGCCGCGTTGGCGCTGGTCATCGGTGGCGCGCGCATCGCGATCTCGATGCCCGCCGACCTCCGCGCGGCGTGGATCGTGCCAGTCGTCGATGCGCCGGGCCGCATGCTCCGATCGGGACTCTGGCGCGCGCTGTAGGACGTGAGCGTCGTGCCGATGGTCGTAGGGTTCGCGGGACTCCACACGTGGCTCTGGGGCTGGCCGATGGCTCTGCCGCACGCCATCGTGATGGCGGCCGTTGGCGCGCTGCTCGTCGAGCTCTCGCTCTGGCACTTCGACGATCTGCCGCATCGCCGCCCGTGGCGGCCCGAGCACGCCAGTCTCCGCGTCTGGTGGCCGGCGTATCTGGCCGGCTTCGTGGTGCTGACCCACGCGCTCCCTCAACTCGAATGGGCCGCGCGCGATACGCGCGCCGGCACCGGCACGATTGCGATCGCCATCCTCGCCGCGGCCGCGTGCCTGCGCTTCTTTCACGACCGCCCGTACCCGACGCCATCGTTCGACGTCGAAACCTTCGTCGAAACGGCGCACGTGCTGCGGCTGGAGTAACGACCACGTGACCTGGAGGATGTGCGCGTCGGCGCTCGTCGCCTCCTGCGGCTTCGGGCTACTGGCCGCCGGCTGCGGCGACACGCAGACGCGGCCGGTGATCGATCCGGTCACAGGAGTCCCGCACGAGCAGCAGCGAGCGATTTCGAGCAGGGACTTCGGCGTGCGCTGGCCGTTCACCGCGGAGACGGCAACGCTGGCGTGCGTCGACGACGCCGTCGTTGCGCGGGTGAACGGTGTGAACTACGCCGTCAACGCCGCGGCGACGGGACGCGGATTCGCGCCGATCGCGCCCACCGTCCGGATGCAGCCGTCGCTGCCGCCGACCAACCCGTATCCCGGCCTACGTCAGGGCGACCGCGAAAGAGTGTTCGCCGAGTCGATGCAATGTGAACAGTGGACCGACGGGAGAGACGCCGCCGGTTGCAAAGCCGGCGTCCGTGCCGCGCACGGTCTATCGGACGGGGCGCTGGCACAGATCGAGGCCGAGGGACACGAGCGCATCTGGCCACCGCTGCCGCCAAGAAAGCAGAGCCTCGCGCCGATCCTCGACGCCGGCCTACAACTCTGCCCACGCCCGTCTCCACAGCGCCGTTGATCCGCATCCCACTCGACATCGCGCTTGCCCGATCCGGAGTTGCCGACCACCGAGATGCGCCGCGCGTCTCACCCTTCCAACACCCATGAACCGCCGTCACGGCTTCCCCATATCCGCGTAGCGTTTGGCCGCGGCGAGATCGCGGCGCAGGGCGTCCGCCGTGCGGCGTGGGCCGTAGCCGGGCGTGTCGCGCTGGAAGCGCCATCCCTCTTTGAGTGGGCCGGCATCCACCGTGTCGAACCCGAATCGATCGAGCAGACGCGTGACCGCCTCCTTGGCCTGCGGATCGTCGCCGGCAATGGCGAGCGCCCGGCGGTTCGGCGTGCCGGCTGGCTGCCCGTCAGTCGTCAACTCCGCGGCATAGATGTGATTGAACGCTTTGACGACCTTCGACGCCGGCAGGTGCGCCTGCAGCAACTCAGCAGTCGTCGTCGATTCGTTGTCGAGCTCGGGGATGTGGCCGTCCCGCTGCGGATAGTAGTTGTTCGTATCGATCACGATCTTACCGGCGAGCGGCTCGACCGGGACATTCCGATAGTTCTTGAGCGGAATGGTGACGACGACGAAGTCGCCGGTCCGTGCCGCGTCGACGGGCGTTGCGGCGCGCGCGTGCGGGCCGAGCTCGTCGACGAGAGCGGCGAGCGTGTCCGGCTCGCGCGAATTGCTCACGACAACGTCATAGCCGCTCGCGACGGCCAGTCGGGCGATCTGACTGCCAATGTGTCCGGCGCCAATCAATCCGATCGTGGGCATGGTGGCTTGCCTCCACGTTCATGGTACGCCCGTGGCGCGCTTGATGCCGCGGCGAGCTCATCGAGTGTCGCGCGGACGGTGACGGGAGCGCGCGAGAACGAGGCCCCCTCACTCGCCCGGCGGCGGCGGCAACTCGATGGCGTCGCGAACGCTCTTCCCCATCGCCAGGTTTGCGACCAAGGGCAATCCCATCAGCTTCGTGATCGACTTGATGAAGAACAGTTGGGCGCGGCTCTTCGGCGCGAATGCGGGTGCCAGTCGCACCGCGGCCTCCTGCTTCGATCGCAGGAACGGCATCAGCATTCGCTCGTAGCCCGAGAACGCCTCGCGGTGATCGCCGCGCGCACGGCTCAACTCGGCGGCGAGGACATACGACTCGACCATCGCGAGCGCCGTGCCCTGTCCGGCCAGGAGCGAAACGCACGCGGCGGCATCGCCAACGAGCGCGACGCGGCCGCGCGTCCAGGACGGCATGCGGATTTGACTCACACGATCGAAGTAGAACGTCCTGGCTTCCGAGAGATGCGCGAGAATTCGCGACGTCTCCCACCCGGCTCCCGCCATGCGCGCGCGCAGCACCGACCGCTGCGCCTCGTCGTCCTCGGTCGCCGCGCGGCCGTCGTCGCGGAAGGTCAGGAGGAACATCGTCCGGTCGCCGTCCATTGCGAAGCGCGCGATCTGGCGTCCGACTTCCGTGTGCAGGACGTAGACGAGCTCGTCGCGCGGACGATAGCCCTCGACGTCGAACGCGGCGACCGTGATACCCAGAAACGTCTCGAACTGCGCCTCCGGCCCGAACACCAGGCGGCGGATGCTGGAATGTTGCCCGTCGGCGCCCACGACGAGATCGAACTCGCGCGGTGCGCCCTGCTCGAACGTCACGCGCACGCGCGTGCCGTCATCGTCGAGTGCGCGAACCGTGTCGCCGAAGATCCGTTCAACGCGATCGTCGAGGGCGTCATAGAGGATCGACGCCAGGTCGCCGCGAGGGATGCTGACGTAGCGCCCACCAGTCGCGCGGAAGAACACGTCGGCGCGGAACGCGGCGAAGGTCCGTCCCGCGTCGTTGACCTGACGGACCTCGCCGATGCGGTAGCCACGCCGCAGGATCTCCGGCAGGACGCCCATCCGGTCGGCGACCTCGAAGCCCGCGCCCCAGAAGTCGATGACGTAACCGCCGCGGCGCAACTCCGAGGCTCGCTCGACGAGCGTGACGTCGTGGCCTGCGCGCCGTAGCCAATAGGCAAGCGTCGGGCCCGCGACGCCCGCGCCGACGATGAGGATCGTCACCGGACGTCTCTCTTCAGCGCCAGCCGAGCGCTGGCGCGACGTGCCGCAAGATGGACTCGATGACGTGCGCGTTGTAGTCCACGCCGAGCTGGTTGGGCACGGTGAGCAGCAGCGTGTCCGCTTCGGCGATGCCCTCGTCGGCGGCCAGTTGTTCGATGAGGAGGGGCGGCTCAGCCGCGTAGGTCCGCCCGAAGATCGCACGCGTCTTCGCGTCGATCCAGCCGATCGAGTCCTGGCTGCGCCGATCGCTGCCGAAGTAGGCACGGTCGCGGTCGTCGACGAGCGCGAAGATGCTGCAGCTCACCGAGACGCGCGGCGCGCGCGTGTGACCCGCGGCCTCCCAGATGCGGCGATACGCGCGAATCTGCTTCGCCTGCTGCACGTGGAACGGCTGGCCGTCCTCGTCGTCCTTGAGCGTCGAGCTCTGTAGGTTCATGCCGATCGTCGCGGCCC
>CALFMR010000213.1 GCA_937880585.1 uncultured Acidobacteriota bacterium | reverse complement strand
GGCGAGACGACCGGCACGGGAGGAGCGAGTGGCGCGAGAGGTGCGGCCACGACCGGTGCATCAGGCGCGGGCGCCGGCGCCGGAATCGAGGCCGCGGTTTGAGCCGCAGCGCCAACGGCCCACGTCAGGGCCCCGATGAAGAGAATGAGTGAGCGCATAGGGATCCTTATTTGATGAGTCGTGTCTGCACCGTCTCGTTGACGGCCCGCACCTTGAACAGCAATCCGTCGTCCTGAATGTGCGCGCGCCAGGCGTCGACTTCGCGCGGGCTGACCGTGTCGGGGCTGCGTGCGACTTCGACGAGCACGCTCTCGAGGTCGTCGAGCACGTTGGCAAGCTGCGGGTCGCCTGTCTGGCGCGCGGTCTCGCGGTACAACCGTCCCGAGGCGACCAGATCGCCAGCGGTCGCGCGTTCGAACGTCAACTCGGGCGACGGCGTGTCGGGAGCATTCAGCAGCTCGACGAGCAGCACCTCCGTGTCCGCGAAGTGATCGGTCAACGCCGAGAGCAGCACGCGCTCGCGCGCGCCGCGTGGATCGACGACCGCGTGCGTGCTCGCGAGCGATGGCGCAGGTTCCGTATACGTGCGGCCCCACACCACACCTGCGCCCGCCGCGGCCATGACGATGGCCGCCCAGGCCCCAAGCCAGGCGCGCGACCGCGCGGTCCAGTGCGCGCGCCGGCCCGGCGCGCTGGCGATGGCGCCGGCCACGCGCGTCCAGATGCGCGTTTCGAAGCCGGCGTCCGGTTCGGGCACGGGCGCGTGTACCGTTAGCCGAAGGACGCTGGTCCAGCCCTCCCAGTCCGATCGGCACTCCGCGCATCGGGCCAGGTGCGCGTCCAGCCAGGCGATCTCGCGAGCGTCGAGATCACCCGACAGGCGTGCGATCAACTCGTCTTCCGTCGCGTGTCGGTCCATGATGATGACGATTCCTGGCCAGCCTTCGGGCCGGCTGCCGTCCCGGCCACGGGCCGGAGCGCCGCGCGCATCTTCTTCACCGCGCGGAACACGGCGTGCTTGGCGGCATTCGTGTTCACGTGCAGCGCACGGCAGATGTCCTCGATCGAGCCGCCCTGTTCGTGTCGCAGCAGGAACGCCGCGCGCTCCTGCGGACTGAGCGTTCCGAGCGCGGACTGCACGCGTGCGCCGATCTCGCTCGCATAGACCAGTTCGTCCGCGCCCGGATGACGCGTGTCCGCGTGGTCCATGACGGCGGTTTCGCTCGGCACCTCGCGGATCCGGCGGCGCCGCAGGTGATCGACCGCGCAGTTGAACGCGATCCGATAGAGCCACGTCGCCACGTGGGCGCGGGCCTCGAACTGGTGCATCTGCCGGTGCGCGCGGACGAACGCGTCCTGCACGACGTCCTCGGCGTCCTCGGCCGACCCCGTCATCCGGTACGCGAGCCGGTAAAGGCTCCGGCCGTGACGATCGACGAGCAGGCGGAACGCGTCCTCGTCGCCGTCGCTCGCCCGTCGGAGGACGGCCGCATCGTCCGGCTGCATCTGGGGGATTAGACGTCGCGCGCGCGCGTCGGTTAGCTGAGGCGTTCGGGCGGCTGCCAGCGGCCGGCTGGCGCGGGGGGCCGTGCTATTCTGCGGCGGATGTTCAAGCGGCAGCGGGCCGGATCGGTCGTGTGCGTGTCCTGCGGGTACCTCGTCGGCGTCAACGACGCCAAGTGCTACCACTGCGGACGCCGCAATCCCGGTCTCTGGGGCTTCGCGCCGGCGCTGCGCAGTCTCGGCAGCGACCTCGGCTTCGTCCCCTTCGTCACGACGCTCTGCATCATCGTCTACGGCCTGACGCTCGTCACCTCTGGCGCCGGCGTCATGAGCGGTGGCCCGCTCAGTTTCCTCGCGCCGAGCGGCTACAGCCTGATCCTCTTCGGCGCGAGCGGGTCGTATCCGGTCTTCGACCTCGGCCGCTGGTGGACGGTGCTCAGCGCCTCGTGGCTGCACGGCGGGCTCCTGCACATCCTCTTCAATCTGCTGTGGATTCGCCAGCTCGCGCCGGAAGTGGGCGAGCTCTACGGGCCGGGGCGGATGATCGTCATCTACACGATTGCCGGCATCTGCGGCTTCACGGCCAGCTCGGTTGCCGGCTACGAGCTGGGTTTTCTGCCGATCCGGATCCTGCAGGGTGCGCAGCTCACGATCGGCGCCTCGGCGCCGATCTTCGGGCTGCTGGGCGCGGTCGTCTATTACGGCCGCCGCACAGGATCACGCGCGACGCAAAGTAACGCGTGGATGTGGGCCATCGCGATGTTCATCTTCGGCCTCGTCATGCCGGGCGTCGACAACTACGCGCACGCCGGCGGTTTCGCGGGCGGCTACCTCGCGAGCGTCGTGCTGGATCCGCTCAAGACGGAGCGCATCGACCACATGCTGATGGCCGTCGTCTGCCTCGGCCTGTCCGTGCTGTCGATCGTCGTCTCGGTCCTGCACGGACTCGCGCTCCGTTGATCGATCCCGTCCTGCTCGTCGCCGCCTATCGGCAGGGCGTGTTTCCCATGGCCGTCGAGGACGGCGCGATCGCGTGGTTCTCGCCCGATCCGCGCGGCGTGATTCCGCTCGAGACGTTCCGCGTGCCATCGCGCCTCGCGCGCGTCGTCCGGCGCGGCGTCTTCACGATTCGGATCGACGATGATTTCGAGCGTGTGATCCGCGCCTGCGCCCATCGCGGTGACCGCGATAGCACGTGGATCAGCGAAGAGATCGTCGAGGCGTACGTCGAGCTCGCGCGGCTCGGCCTGGCGCACTCGGTCGAAGCGTGGCAGGACGATCAGCTCGCTGGTGGTCTCTACGGCGTCCACCTCGGCGGCGCGTTCTTCGGCGAGTCGATGTTTCATCGCGTGACCGATGCGTCGAAGGTCGCGCTCGTGGCGCTCGTCGACCGGCTGCGCGCCCGCGGGTTCACGCTGCTCGACACACAATGGATTACGCCGCACCTCGAGCAGTTCGGGGCCGTGGAGATCCCACGCGTCGAGTACTTGCGGCGCCTCGAGGACGCGATCGCGCGTCCCTGTCGCTTCGTCGATGAATAGCCGGCGCGGCGGGGCGGGCGAGGTCAGTGGACGGTGTACGGCTCGCTCAGCGTGAACGGCGCGATGCGTGCGTCGAAGTGCTCGCCCGATCGCGTCACCATCTGGTAGGTGCCTTCCATCGTGCCGAAGGCGGTGCCGAGCGGGCAGCCCGAGGTGTAGGTGAACGACTGCGACGGCTCGAGCACCGGCTGTTCGCCCACGACGCCCGCGCCGCGCACTTCCTCGACCATGCCGGCCGCGTTGGTGATGATCCAGTGGCGCGAGATGAGCTGGACGGTCTCGTCGCCTTCGTTCGCGATGGTAATGGTGTAGAGAAAGAACCATTCCTTGTCGAACGGGCGCGAACGGCCCGGCGCGTACTCGGCGACGACCGACACCCGGATGCCGCGCGTGACCGCCTCGGACGTGAACATGCCGGACATGATGAACGATCGTTCTCGCCGCCTGCAACCGCCCGATGACGCCGGGCAGTGCGCCGCGTGCCGGCACGCGCGCGTCGTCGTGAGCGATCGCGGCAGCCGGTTCGTGCAGTGCGACCGTTCGCGCGTCGATCCTCGCTATCCCCGATATCCGCGATTACCCGTGTCCGATTGCGCTGGACAGGAGCCGCCCGAGGTCGGCTAAGCTCGGACGACCATGACCGAGCTGCTCATTGCGCTCGTGACGCTGACGGTCCTCGAGATCGTTCTCGGCGTCGACAACGTCATCTTAATCTCGATCCTGTCCGGCAAACTGCCGGCCGGGCAGCAGCGGCGCGCGCGCCGTGTCGGGCTGCTCGCGGCCATGGTCATGCGTCTCGCGCTGCTCTGGTCGATCGTCTGGATCTCGCGGCTCACCGAACCGCTCATCGACGTGTTCGGGCTCGAAGTGTCGGGCCGCGATCTCATCCTCATCGGCGGCGGCCTGTTCCTGCTCGCCAAGGCCACCTACGAGATCCACGACAAACTCGAAGGTTCCGAGCACGAGGGCGGCCGCGCCGCGGCGTCGTTCACGAGCGTCATCGTCCAGGTGATGGTGCTCGACATCGTCTTCTCGCTCGACTCGGTCATCACCGCCGTCGGCATGGCGAACGACCTGCGCGTGATGGTGGCGGCCGTCGTCCTGGCCGTGATCGTGATGCTCGCCGCGGCCGAGCCGATCAGCGCGGTCGTCGAGCGGCATCCGACGATCAAGATCCTGGCGCTGTCGTTCCTGCTGCTCATCGGCATCTCGCTCGTCGCCGACGGCCTCGGCCAGCACATCTCGAAGGGCTATATCTACTTCGCCATGGGCTTCTCCGTGTTCGTCGAGGCGTTGAACATCCGCATGCGCGGCCGGCGCGAGCCCGTGCAGTTGCACCGGCGTTTCGAGGAGTGATGACGTGCGTCGAGTCACGGTCGGTGTGGTTGTCTCGATCATCCTGTCGGTAGCGATGACGCTCGCGGCGCAGACGTCTGGTCCGTCCCTGCGCGTGCTGGCGACGGCGACCGGCGCGTTCGTCGAGGTGGACGCGATGGTCGCGGACCTGGCGGCCGCCGACGTCGTCTTTCTCGGCGAGCCGCGGACGCGGTCCGCCGGCGTGAGTCGAACGGAGTTGACGATCGTGCAGGGCCTGGCGTCCAAGCGTGGGACGTCGCTCGTGCTCGCGCTCGGGATGTTCGGCCGCGACGTGCAGGAGCCGTTCGATCACTTTTCGATGGGACACATCGACGACGGGGAGCTCGCGGCGTCGACGGGGCCGTGGTCGGACGAGCAGGCCGAGCATCAGCCGCTCATCGACTTCGTCGGCGGGCGCGGGCGGCCGATGGTCGCGTCGAACGCGCCGTCCCGTCTCGTCGCCGAGGTCGTCTCATCCGGCATGGCTGCGCTCGATGCTCATGCCGCGGACCATGCCTTGTTCGCCCGCGACCGGCAGTGCGACGCGAGTGGACCGGCGTTCACACGCTTTGCGACATCGCAGGCACATGCGGATGGCGTCGCGGCGTCGTCCGACACACTCTTGCATGCCTACGAGGCGGCGTGTCTCGAGGACGAGACGATCGGCGAATCGATCGCGCAGGCGGCGTCGGTCGGCGGCAGCGCCAGTGCGCGTCCTTTTGTCGTCAGCGTCAATGCTGCCGCGCAAAGCGACTATCGCGCCGGCGCCGTCGAGCGGACGCATCGGCGGTTGCCCGCGGCGCGGCTGGCGGTCGTCAGTTTTGAGCTGACCGATCACTTGAATGAGGTCGCCGCGCCCTCGGATGCCGCGGCGCGCGCGGACTATGTCGTGT
>CALFMR010000212.1 GCA_937880585.1 uncultured Acidobacteriota bacterium | reverse complement strand
CGGCGATCCGTGATGCGCTGATGTACGCGGTCCAGCACGGCGCGTTCGTGGCGGTTGCCGCGGGCAACGATCACGACGATGGCAACCCTGTCGAGTATCCGGCGTCCTACGCGCCCGACATCGACGGCGTCATGGCGGTGGGCGCCATCGGCAAGTCGGAGGCGCGCGCGTATTACTCGAGCACCGGCGACTACGTCGAGATCGCGGCGCCCGGCGGCGACGACACCCAAGGTGGCGGCGAGGACCAGGGCTACATCTGGCAGACGACGCTCTTTCCGCCCGATCAGGATCCGACCGTGCTCGTGCGCCCCAGGTTCGATCGGTACGTCGAAGTCGGCTACGAGGGCACGTCGATGGCCACGCCGCACGTGTCGGGACTGGCCGCGCTGCTCATGAGCCAGGGCGACGTGAAGAGTCCCAAGGCCATCGAGGCGTTCATCAAGGCGACGGCCAAGGATCTCGGCACGTCGGGAAAAGACGACGAGTTCGGCGCGGGGCTCATTCAGCCGCGCGCGGCGCTGCGTGGCCTTGGGATCGCCAACTGATGGCGGGCCTCGTCGCAAGGAGCATCATGGGAAGTCGCGCCGCGGTCGTCATGGGCGTTGCGGTCGTGTTGTTTGCCGCGCCCGCAGCGGCTGAGCGTGTTGCATCAGGCGTCACCACGGTCGTGGCCGACGCGACGTCGAGTCCGTCCGTCGCGCCGCCGGCTGAAGCATCGCCGTTCCGTGGGGCGGTGGCGCCTGACGTGTCATTCGGTGTCGAGACATCTGATCGCCACGCCTCGTCGAGATCTGCGAATGAAGACGCGTCCGCGCAGCGCGTTGTCCGCGGCCGGCGACGGACACTGCCCCGGCGTGGGATTGGCGTCCATGGCTTCCTTCTGTACGAACGCACGGCGATGATCGCGTCGCAGTCGTTCGACGCGGTGCTCGGCTCGTCGACGCTGTCCGGTTCGGGCGGCGGCGTCGAAGTGCTGCGGTTGTGGCGCGGGCTGTTCGCGCGTGTCGTCGGATCGTCCGCGCGAGGCGAGGGCAGTCGCGCGCTCATCGCCGGCAGCGAGACCTCGTCGAACGACATCCCCGTCACCGTCGAAGTTTCGCCGCTCGTCATCGGCGCTGGCTGGCGCGTGCCGGTCGGACCGACGGGCCGCATCGTGCCGTACGGCGGCGGCGGGTTCCTGCGGCTCTCGTACCGCGAGACGTCGAAGTTCGCGACCGCCGACGAGAACACGATTGCGGTGTTTCACGGCTACACGGTCTTCGCCGGCGTCGACGTCGGAATTTGGAAGGTGTTGTCGGCGGGCGTCGAAGCCGAAGTGCGGCACGCGCCGCGCGCGATCGGCAAGGCGGGCGCGTCGCAAATCTTCGACGAGCACGATCTCGGCGGGTCGGCGATCCGCGTGCTCGTCGGCGTGCGGTACTGACGACGACGCGATGACACAGACGCCGTACGAGGCGTTCATGCGCGAGGCGCTCGCCCTCGCCGACCGCGCGGCCGAGATCGGCGAAGTACCCATCGGTGCCGTCCTCGTCGTCGACGATGTGGTCGTAGGGCGAGGGCACAACCAACCGCTCGGCGCGCACGACCCCACGGCGCACGCGGAGATCGTGGCTATCCGCGAGGCCGCCGCGACGCTCGGCAACTATCGGCTCGGCGGTGCGACGCTGTACGTCACGGTCGAGCCGTGTCTCATGTGCGTCGGCGCGCTCGTGCACGCGCGCGTCGAGACGCTCGTCTACGGCGTGGCCGAGCCGAAGGCCGGCGCCGTCGAATCGGCGCAGCGGGCGCTCGATCATCCGTCGCTGAACCATCGGGTGCGCGTCGTCTCGGGCGTGCTCGCCGCCGACTGCCGCGCGCGGCTGCGGAGGTTCTTTCAGGAGCGGCGGTAGACGAGCGCGCCCACCAGCGCGCGCGCTTCGGCACGGTCGTAGGCTAGACTAGCGGGAGCGGAGAGGTACCGAAGTGGTCGTAACGGGGGCGCCTCGAAAGCGTCTTGCCCCAAAAGGGCACGTGGGTTCGAATCCCACCCTCTCCGCCACTACAACACTTCCAATTGCTCGCAGGTCCTCGACCTTGTCGGGCTCGAGCAGGATCACCGCGCGGGCTTGGGCCCGAGGTCGGCCACAGCGTCTCGCCGAACATGGCGCCGATGTGTCCATGCGCGACATCGCCCGTCTCCAACGCGTGGGTTGTCGAATGGACGATCGCCGAGGCGCAGGCCTGAACCAAGAGCCTCGCCGCCTTCAGTGAATCACCTTGTCCCATTGGCACTCAATGGACAAATCGTCCAATGGCGGTGCTCGCGCCGCGGCTGCGCCATGCGACGCGCAAGAGACGCGCACCGGCGCGGACCGAACCAAACGCGGCTGGGATGTAGGATGAGAGCAAGCCGCCAGCGAACAATGTGACGCCGTTCAAACCCATGCGGGGCGCGAGAACATGCCGACACGAAAGCAGCGAGCCAAGGCAAACAAGCGCGTCCCGCTCGCGAAGCACTCCCCGGCGACAGCCGACGAGTTGGATTCGCGAGAACGCGACGGGCTGGACGACGCCTTCTTCGTCGTCGGCATCGGTGCGTCGGCGGGCGGGCTGGAAGCGTTCACGGCGCTCGTCTCCGCGCTGACCGACGACACAGGGATGGCCTTTGTGGCCGTGCCGCATCTCGACCCCACGCACCCGAGTGCCTTGGCCGAGATCCTGGGACGGTCGACGTCGATGCCGGTCGTCGAGATCGGTCATGGACAAACGGTCGCCGCCGACACGATCTACGTCCTCCCGTCGGGGCAAGACGTCACGATCGAGGGCTCCAGGTTCGTGCTGCGGCCTCGAGAGATCGGTCCGCTGCACCGACCCATCGATTTGTTCTTTCGGTCGCTGGCCGACGATCGACGACACCGGGCCATCGGCGTCGTGTTGTCCGGCACGGCCACCGACGGCACGCTCGGCGTCCGTGCGATCAAGGGCGCCGGGGGAATCACGTTCGCACAAGACGACAGCGCGCGGCAGATGAGCATGCCGCACAGTGCGATCGCGGACGGCTTCGTCGACTTCGTGCTGTCGCCACAAGCGATCGGCGCCGAGCTCGTGCACATCGGCCGATCGTCGCGCATGCGGCCGGCCGAGACGCGTCCAACGAGGGACGACGACGCCCAGGTCGCCGCCATCCTGCAGACCGTCCGCCGTGACACCGGCGTCGATTTCGCGAACTACAAGGCCGGCACGCTCCGGCGTCGAATCGTTCGCCGGATGATCCTGAAGCGAATCGATCGCCTGGAGGACTACGCGGAGGTCCTGCGCGGCACGCCGGCCGAAGTTCACGCGCTGCACGACGATTTGCTCATCGGCGTGACCAGCTTCTTCCGCGATCCCGAGGCGTTCGACGCGCTCGCCCGCACGGCGTTCCGGCGCGTGCTCGACGCCGAGCGGGACAGCGAGCCGATTCGCGTCTGGGTCCTCGGCTGTTCGACCGGCGAGGAGGCCTATTCGGTCGCCATCGCGTTGACCGAATACGCGGAGGCGGCCGGCCGGGCCGTGCCGCTGCAGATCTTCGCGAGCGACGTGAATGCGTCGGGCATCGAGGCCGCGCGTGCGGGCGTGTATCCCGCCGATATTTCGCAGGACGTGTCGGCCGAGCGGCTGGCGCGCTTCTTCGTCAAGGTTGACGACCACTACCGCGTCGTCAAGACGATTCGCGACGCCTGCATTTTTTCGCGGCACAACGTCCTGACCGATCCGCCGTTCTCGCGGATCGACTTCGTGAGCTGCCGGAACCTGCTCATCTATCTCCAGCCGATCCTGCAAGAGAACGTCATCGGCAACCTGCACTACGTCCTGAAGCCGGACGGCGTGCTCTGGTTGGGGCCGGCCGACACGATTGCCGGTCATCACGATCTCTTCGACTCGCTCGATTCCCAGCACAAGATTTTCGGACGCCGAGCCGGCAGCGTGTCGCACCCGGTGGTACAGCCGACGTCACGGCTGCATCGGCTGGGCCGGGCGGCCGGGCATGGCGCCGAGCTCGGCGGCATCGACCTGTTGAAAGAAAGCGACCGCATTCTGTCTCACCTCATCGGACCTGCTGATTTCGTTATCTCGTCGTCGATGGACGTCCTGCAGTACCGCGGAGACGTCGGCCGGTACGTCTCGCCCGCGGCAGGGAAGGCGAGCCTCAACCTGATGCAGGTCCTCGATCGGCGATTCCATGTCGTCGTTCGCGCCGCCATCGCGAAGGCGCGCCGATCCGGCGCGGCGGTCCGGGGCGACGCGGTTCGGCTCTCGTCAGCCGACGTGACAGGCGGCCGCGAGATCAGCGTCGAAGTCGTGCCGATCGGTGCCACGGCCGAAGGGTTCCTCGTTCTGTTCGACGAGATCCCGCCGCCTACCACGCGTCCTTCCGAACCGGTGGGATCGCCCGAACCGACCGACCACGACCGGACGGAGCTGGCACGCGTGACGAGGGAACTGGCGGACACGCAGGCCTACCTGCAGGCCATCGTCGAGGGCCAGGACGCGGCTCGTGAAGACCTCGAGGCCGCGCACGAGGAAGCGCAATCGGCGAACGAGGAGCTGCAGAGCATCAACGAAGAGCTCGAAACGTCGAAAGAGGAAATCCAGTCGGCGAACGAAGAGCTGACGACGTTGAACGACGAGCTGCAGCATCGAAATGGCGACTTGCAGTCGACGAACAACGATCTCGTCAACCTGCTGGCGAGCACCGATCTCGCCGTCGTGTTCGTCGGACCCGGACTGACCATTCGACGATTCACGGCCGCGGCCGCGCGCCTCTGGCACCTGCGACCCGCTGACGTCGGCCGCCCGCTGAGCGATATCCGCGTCCATTTCGACGCCGAGGTCCGCGCCCAGATCATGCACACGCTTCAGACGCTCGAAACCGGCGAACAGCGCGTGCAGGACGCGGACGGACGATGGTTTTCCCTGCGCACCCGCCCCTACCGCACGGTCGACAACCAGATTGATGGCGCGGTCGTCGTGCTCGTGGACATCGACGACATGATGCGCGCCCATCGCTATGCCGAGAGCATCGTCGCGACGGGACGGGCGCCGCTGGTCGTGCTCGACGAGCGCCTGTCCATCGTCACGGCGAACGACGCGTTCTACCGCGCGTTCGACATGGACGCGTCGCGCGTCGAGGGGCGAGCGTTCTTCGATCTCGTCGGCCGCCGGTGGGACATTCCGACGCTCCGCCGGCTGCTCGACCAGGTTCTGCCGCAGGACAATGTCGTCAAGGACTTCGAAGTCACGATCGACGGCCCGGCCGGTCCGAGCGTCTGGCTGCTCGACGCGCGGCGTCTTCAGCAAGCCGACGGCAGTCGTCCCTTGATCCTGCTCTCCATGGAAGACGTGAGCGAACGCCAGCACGCCGAGGTCCTGCGACAGCAGCGCGTGGCCGAACTCGCTGTCGCCGACAGGAGCAAGAACGAGTTTCTCGCGATGCTGGCGCACGAGCTGCGCAATCCGCTCGCGCCCATCCGGACGGCGGCCCAGATGTTGGGCCAGGCCGGCGTGCCGCTCTCGGCGTCGGCCAATGCCCGCCTGATCATCGAACGTCAGATCGGGAACATGGTGCGACTCATCGACGATCTGCTCGATGTCGCGCGGATCACCCAGCGCAAACTCACGCTGCATCTCGCCCCGGTCGAGCTGACGGGCATTCTTCGCGGGGCCATCGAGGTGGTGGATCGCCATCTGCAGGAGCGCGGACAGACGCTCTCGCTCGTTCTCGAGACGCCGGCCATCTACGTCTTGGGCGATCCGACGCGCCTCGAACAGGCCGTGGGCAATCTCTTGAACAATGCCTCGAAGTTTTCGAAGAACGGCGCACGCATCGACGTCCGCGCACGCACCGAGCCGCGCGGGGCCGGCGCGGACGCCTTCATCCACGTCAGGGATGAAGGCATCGGCATCGATCGGTCGGTGTTGCCTCATATCTTCGATTTGTTCAAACAGGGCGCCGACTCGCCGCATCACGCCTCGGGGCTCGGCGTGGGACTCGCGCTCGTCCGGCGCATCGTCGAGCTCCATGGCGGCGGCGTCACCGTGTCGAGTGCCGGCGTGGGCCACGGAAGCGAGTTCGTCGTCAGCCTTCCCGTGCTGACGAATGTCGTGGCGACCGATTCCGTATGTGACGTCGGGCCGTCCGACGCGGCCAGTGATCCACAGCGCATCCTCGTCGTCGACGACAACGCAGATGCGGCCGAAAGTCTGGCAGCCCTGCTGCGCGTCTATGGGCATGACGCGCGCGTCGCGCGTGACGGTCCAGCGGCGCTCGATCTCGCGGCGACGTTCCGGCCGACTGTTGCGTTTCTGGATATCGCGATGCCGGAGATGGACGGCTACGAAGTGGCGAGGGCGCTCCGCCGAATGCCCGAAGGACACGAAGCGCTCCTCATCGCCGTGACGGGCTTCGGACGCGACGAAGATCGTCGACGCGCTCTGGACGCTGGCTTCGATCGGCACGTGACGAAGCCACTCGATCCGCGGCTCCTGTCGTCGCTGATTGCGAGGCAGGACGCACGCCGGTCAGACGAACGCTGAACGGATCCTGCAGGGGCGCGGGCGAGCGGGCGAGGCGTTGAGGCGGTGCACGTGTCGACGGGCGCTCGTTATCGCCGCGTCGCGTCCGGGGCCGGCAGCGGCCGCTGCCAGATCATCCATGGACACTGGCCCCTGGCTTCCATCCGGTCGAAGCTGATCTTGTCCTTCAGCGTGTCCATGCACTGCCAGAAGCCGCTCCAGCGGTAGGTCGCGAGCTGGCGCTGGGCGATCAGGCGGGCGAACGGCTCATCGACGAGCTCGTCGCCCTCTTCGATGTAGTCGAAGATCTCCTGCTTGAACGCGAAGAATCCGCCGTTGATCCAGAAATCTTCGCTCGGCACCGTGTCGACGCGCGCGACGACACCGGCATCGTCACACTGGACCATGTGAAAACGCTCCGTGCTCCTGACCGACGCGAACGTCGCGACGACGTCGCGACGGCGGAAGTCCGAGACCATCTCGTCGAGCGGCAGATCCGAGAGTCCGTCCGCATAGTTCGCCAGGAACGCGTCTTCGCCCGCGAGGTACTTCCTGACGCGGCGCAGCCGCTGGCCGATGTTGCTGTGGAGCCCGGTGTCGACGAACGTGATCCGCCAGTCGCAGATGAAGTCGTCGTGCAGCTCGATGCGTTTGTCCGCGCCGTGCAAGGTGAAGTCGCTCGTGATCGCTTCCTGATAGTTGAGGAAATACTCGCGCACGAGATCGCCGCGATAGCCGAGACACAGGATGAAGTCGCGATGCCCGTAGTGGGCGTAGTACCGCATCAGATGCCAGACGATGGGCCGGAATCCGACGCTGACCAGCGGTTTGGGAATCGTATCGGAATGTTCACGCAGGCGCGTGCCCAGTCCACCGCAGAACAACACCACTTTCATGTCGAATCGGCCCCTGGCCGGAGGACCTCGACGCGGCGGGGCGCCGCGCCGCGTCCCCGGGTGCGCCCATGGTAGCGCGGATTGCCAGACGATCGCGTTCGCTTGAAGTCGCGGCGGCGGGGCGCTAGGCTGCCCAATGCCGGCGCCGTGACGGCGCTCGCCCTGGCGCCATCGGTCGCCAACTCGCCCCGCCCCGGCAGGCGGGCCTCACGCCGGACAGGCAGGACCACCAATGACGATATCGAGCGAAGTGTCGAGTCATGTCGACGACGTGCTTTGCGCGCAGGCGCGCGATTACCTGTCGCGCGTATTGGCCGAGATGGCCGCGCCGCAGATCGCGCACACCCCGGTCGACCTGCCTGCGGGCGGCGACCTGGCGCTGACAATTTTCGACGTGTTGACGAGCCGCCGGTTCTGCGACCTGGGCCGGCGAAAGGCGCAAGCCTACCAGGAGGAGGTCGTGCAGTCGCTGCGGGCGCGCATTCAGGCCAACGGCGCGTTCCGGTTCTTTCTCGACGTCGGTCCGGGCTATCACGCGAGCACGCGGCCGGGCATCGTGCCGCTCTCGAGTGACGTCGGTCTCTCCGAGCTGCTGCTGCTCTTCCAGGTGGATGCGTTCTGCCGAGAAATCCACGGCCTGTACGCGCCCGGCGCGCACTTCTTCTTCGTCGTCGACAACGTCTGCGCGTTGAAGACGAACGACGTGCCGCTCGAACAGACGCAGGGTTACGTGCGCCAGTTCCGCGAGCTCATCGCCACGATGGCCATGACCGATCGCGTGGAGCTCGTCGTCGAGTCCGAGATTGTCGACCTCGAGGAGTACGACCGCGAACTGGCGGCTCTGCCGGTGCAGGCGCCGGCCGATGACATCGCACCCGCGGCCGTCGACAACGTCGCCCGGTTTCTGGGCCGGCCGTGTACGCCGACTGAAGCCGCCGAGCGCGTCGAGCGCTATCGCCGTACGAGCGACGTGACGAACCGCCTGCTGGATCGGTTCGTCCAGGGCGTGCACATGACGCAGCGCGCCACGGGCGCGACGCTCGGATTCCGATCGTTCCCCGGCGGCGACCAGCGCGCGCAAGTCGGTGAGCTCGCGCTGACGCCGGCCGTGAAGGGCTCGGTCCGGCCGGTGTTGCTCACGACGCGGAACA
>CALFMR010000211.1 GCA_937880585.1 uncultured Acidobacteriota bacterium | reverse complement strand
TTACGGTCGGCTGCACCGGCGTCGCGGCCGGCCCCGGCGTGATCGCGCCGATCGCGATTGGCTCGGTGCTGATGGTGATGATCTACGCCGGCGGTCACGTGTCGGGCGGCCACTACAACCCGGCGGTCACGCTCGGCGCGTTCCTGCGCGGCGCCTGTCCCGCCGCTGACGTCGCGCCCTACATGGCTTCCCAGATCGTCGGCGCGCTCGCCGCGGCCGTCGTCACGCTCTACCTGCGTGACGCGGGCGCCGCATCCGTGCTGCAGCCGGCAATCGGTCCCGCGTTCGTCGCCGAGCTGCTCTTCACGTTCGCGCTCGTGCTCGTCGTGCTGAACACGGCCACGACGAAGAAGACCGCGGGCAATTCGTATTTCGGTCTCGCGATTGGCTTCACCGTGCTCGTGGGCGCGTTCGCGGTCGGCGACATCTCGGGCGGCGCGTTCAACCCGGCCGTGGCGATCGGCGCCTCGGCGATGGGCCTGCTGCCCTGGCCGTTGATCTGGATGTATCTCGGCGCCGAGCTCGTCGGCGGCGCGCTCGCGGCCGTCGTCTTCAAAGCCATGAACGGCGCGGAGGCATGACGTGTCACCGGCAGCGGCGGTGCTCACGGCCGGCGCGTTGCTCTCGACGCCGATTCTCATTCCGCCCGCTGGACTTGCGCCGATAGCGCTCCGCACGGCACGAAGCGCGGCGATAACGGCCGCACGACGTCCCGAAACCATACATCCAGGCGAACGCTGGCTCGACAATCGCGGCGAGCACATCCAGGCGCACGGCGGCGGCATCATCCGCATCGGCGACACCTATTACTGGTTCGGCGAAGATCGCAGTCAGGCGTTCGACAATCAGCACCGCGGCATCGCGTGCTACTCGTCGACGGACCTCGCCGACTGGACCTTCCGTGGCGATGTCTTCACGATGTCGGTCGACGAACGGCCCGCCGATCTCCCCGGCACCGGGCTCGTCGTCGAGCGGCCGAAGGTCTTCTACAACCAGAAGACGCGGCAGTTCGTGATGTACATGCACCTCGACTCGGGCAACTACGCGGCCGCGGAAGTGGGCGTGGCCGTGTCGGACACGGTCGACGGCACGTATCGCTTCCTCAAACATTTCCGTCCGCTCGGCCAGCAGTCGCGCGACATCGGCCAGTTCATCGACGACGACGGCACGGCGTACCTGATCTTTGAGGACCGGCCGCACGGCTTCCACATCGCGCGGCTCTCGGACGATTACTTGTCAGTCGCTGAAGACGTCTGTCTGGTGCCGATGGCGATGGAAGGCGGAGCGCTCGTGCACTACGACGGGCTGTACTACGCGATTGGATCGCATCTTACAGGCTGGAATCCGAATCCCAATCTGTACGCGACGGCGACGTCGCTCGCCGGTCCGTGGTCGGAGTTCAAGGACATCGCGCCGCCCGAGACGAACACGTACGGCTCGCAGTCGACGCTGCTCCTGAAGGTCGTCGGGACGAAGACGACGAGCGTCATCTTCATGGGCGACATGTGGCGGCCGCGCACGCAGTGGGACTCGCGCTATCTGTGGATGCCGCTCGAGATCGGCCACGGCAACCTGCGCCTGCCGCAGCCGCGCGCCTGGTCGATCGACGTCGAGACCGGCGAGACGTCGATCGACATGTCGGCGCCCGCGATGGAGATTCCTTTCCCGCCATCATCCGTGCGCCAGGCGGCGCGAGGCTTCTGACATCAATTCCATGAACGCCCAATAGCGCTCGGCGGAGACGCGGAGCGCCTGGCCGTCGAAGGCGATTTCGATGACGCCGCTGGCCAGTTCGCGCACGGCCCCAGCGTCGCGTGCGCGGGCGAGCACGCGCTCCATACGCGTGCCGAAGGTTTCGTCCGGACGTTCCATGTCGACACGCTTTCTCTGCGAACGACGCTCGGTTGAGCGCCGCCCGCAGCGTCAGTGCGCCCGAACCCGCGCATGGTGGACGACGCGCGGGACTCCTAGCGCGACGCGACAGCCTCGGTTGCGCGCGCGCTGTCGATGACCCACGTGGCGATCCGCGCGTCAGGCAGGAGCGCCTGCGACGAGAGCGCGTGCTGAATGCCGTCCAGCCGCTGGCGCAGGCCGTTCTCGATGCCGCCGTAAGAGAGCAGCAGCGGCGTGACGAGCACGTGATAGCCGGCATCGTTCGCGGCTTCCGCGTCCTGCCGCAGCTCCGTCGTCGCCTTGTCACGCACCTCGGATGGCGCGTCGTCGCGCAGCGTGACGCAGTCGATCCGCGCGTAGTGCGCGCGCGCCGCGATGCGATCGGCGAGCGCGTGCATGTCGGCAAGCCAGCGCGCGTTCTCGTCGTCGCTGTTCGGGCCGTGCGCGACGAGAATCAACGCTTCGTGCGCGGGATCCTTCCCCATCGCCGCCGCGCGGTCCGCGAGGATGTCGGCGACGATCGGATGCCGATCGAGCGCCGCGGCCATGCGGACGGGCACTGGCGAGACAACGGGCTTGGGCAGGCCGGCGTCCTTCGTGGGTTCGTCGGCGGCTGCCGGCGCCGCGTTCTGACCGGCGCCGTGCGCGCCGTGATCCATGGCCATCCCGGGATCCATCGCCGCGCCGTGATCGCCGGCGCCGTGATCCATGTCGCCCATCATCGCGAAGTCCGCGAGCTCGGCCGGTGCGTCGGCGCGAAGTCCGAGCAGGTACTTCGTCGACTCGATGACACTGCTGTGCGAGGACACGAAGAGCGGCACGGCGACGATGGCCGTGACGCCGCGCGCGGTGAGCTTGTCGATGCCAGCCTGCAGCGTCGATCGATCCGCCATGCCGAACGCGACCTCGGTCGGCATCGTCTTGTCGGTTTCGGCCGCGACGGCGCGCACCTGATCGTTCCAGCTCGTGCTGCCACCGTGAGCCATGAGCAGGATGCCGGCCCGAGGTGCTGCGGCTTGCGTGGCACCGGTCGTCTGCGCACTGGCGACGGCCGCGCAGGTGACGAGCATCGCAATGGCGACGCCAATTACGCGAAGCACTACTCGGCGAACTGGTTCCAAGTTCCCCTGGGCCTGAAGGCCCAGGGCTCCACGGAGCAGAGCTTCGCGGCCCAGGGCTCCATGGAGCGGAGCTTCACCGCCCAGGGCTCCACGGATCCAGATGGGCATACTGCCAAGCAGGCGCGAAGCAAGCACGCCGCTGTGGGGCCCCGGGCCTTCAGGCCCGGGGGAACTCATGTCGTCGAAACGCGAATGCGAAATCATCGTCAGCGGCTCCTGAAATTGAACTGGACGCCGACGCGCAGCGTGCGTCCGTAGTCGGGTCGATCGAACGTCGGCTGCGCGGCGTCGAGCTTCTTGTCGCGGCTGTTCGCGAGGTTGTCGACGGCCGCGAACGCGCGCAGGCCACCGCCGACGGTCTTCGACGCGTAGATGCTCCAGATCTCGTAGCCGTAAGCGAAGTCTGCCTCGACCGGATCGGCGCTCGCCTGCGTCGGCCAGCGGCTGAAGAACGTGCCGCGCACGTTGGCCAGCAGGCCGATCGACGGCCGCGAGAACTGCAGCTTCACGTAACCCTGATGCCGGCTGCGATACGGCAGCCAGATGTCGGTCGTCACATCCTCGGCGTGGAGATACGTGTAGGCGCCCGACAGATCGAACGCCGGCGTCAGCGCGACGCGGCCGTCCACGTCGAAGCCCGCCGTGCGCGCGCGGTCGACGTTCAGGTTGACGAAGGTGAAGAACGCGCCGCCCGACGAGTCGTAGCCGAACGACGGCGGCACACCGTAGTCGGCCATGATCGCGTCGAGCGAGGCGCCCGAGCAGTCCTCGCCTTGGGTGGCGTCGCACACGGAGACCGAGTTGATGAGGTTCCGGAGGTCATGGCGAAACACGTTCACCGACGCGCGATACCGGCCTTTGTCGAACGTGGCGCCCCCCGAATACGAGCGGCTCGTTTCGGGCTGCAGCGTCGGATTGCCGATGACCTGGTAGCCGTACTCGAGGTGCAGGAGGTGGTAGTAGAGCTCGCCGAGGTTCGGCGCGCGGAAGCCGAGCCCCGCCGCTCCGCGCAGCGTGACGTGCTCGCCCATGCGATAGACGACGCCAGCCTTGGGTACGAAGTGGCCGCCGAACGTCGAGTTGTGCTGGTAGCGGCCGCCAACGGTGAAGACGACGGCACGACCTGGCTGAATGCGGTCCTGAACCCAGACGTCATTCGTCGAGAGCGACTGCCCCGCGTCGGCGCCGACGATGCGGTTGTCGCCGCGATACTGGTCGTACACGCCCTCGTAGCCGACCTGCACGAACTGCCAGCGCCCGAGCTGCTGGCTGAGCGTCGCGTCGCCGCGGCGATACCGCTCGTGCAGTGTGCCGATGTCGAACGCGGCGCCCTCGACGCCATTGGTGAACGGCCGGCTGTCGGAGTTCTCGTCGTAGCCGGACACATACGCCCGCGTCTGCAGCGTCGTCGACGACGTCAGCGTGAAGTCGCCGGTGACGGCCGCCGTCCGCGCGCGGTTCTGCGCGTGCAGCGTCGCCGGAAATGACGTGAAGGCAAACGGCTGCGAGGGATCGGGGAGGGTCGCGGTGCTGCGGCCGAGCTGGTGCGTGTCGTAGAACGTGCCGGTGAAGCCGAGCGCGGCGCGTGAGTTGAACGCGTAACGCGCCTTCGCCATCACGTCATGACGATGTTCATCGGCGCCGACCGTCGAGTCGCTACCGGGAAGGAGCGTGTAGCCGTCGCGTTGATGGTGCTCGACGTCGAGGAACGCACTGAGTCCACCGCGCCGCGCGCCGATGCCCGCGCGGCTGTCGACGACGCCGAGCGTGCCGCCAGACAGCGTGGCGTCGACGTCGATTGGCGCCGACGGCTGACGCGAGACGAGGTTGATGACGCCGCCGAGCGCGTCCGTGCCGTAGAGCGACGACGCCGCGCCTTTGACGACCTCGACGCGTTCGATCGGTCCGACCGACTGCTGATTGAGATCGATGAAGCCTTCGTTGATGCCGCGCGCGCCGACAATCGGCAGGCCGTCGAGCAGGACGAGCGTTTCCTTCGAGTCGATGCCGTCAATCTGTTCGCCCGACGTCAGACCCGCGCCGTAGGACTGCGCGCGCGTCACGATGCCCGGGACGTCGGCCAGCACGTCGCCGACGCGTTCGTACCCGGTGTGCGCGATCTCGTCTTTCGTCACGGCCAGCACCTTCGTCGGCGCGTCGTCTTCGAGCTCGGTGACGCGTGACGCGGAGACGATGACGTCCTCGTGCGCGCCAGCGAGCGACAGCCGCAAGCTGCCGGCATCGAGGACCCGGCCGGCCTCGACGCGAATGCGCTGCGGATCGAGCGTGAGGCCCGTCAGTGACGCGGTGATCTCGTAGAAGCCCGGCGTCAGATTGCCGGCCGTGAACGTGCCGTCGGCCGTGGTGCCGACCAGCGTCGGCGTGCCGGAGAGCACGCGGCGCAGCGTCACCGAGACGTTGGGGACCGGCAGGCCGTCGGGATCGACGATGCGTCCGCGGACGCCGCCGGTACGGTCAGCGTTCGCGGCGGTCGACTGGGCCGCGGCGAGCGCTGGAAGCGCGAGCCCCAGGCTCGCGAGGAGGATGGCAAGACACGACGCGCGGAGGAAACGCCAGCTCATGACACGGGCCCTTTCGCACAAGGTCCCGGAGCGAGCGCGTCATCATCGGACTGCGACAAAAGCCCGCGCGGCAGGGCGCGGACCGTCCGAGTAAAATACGGACGCCGGACGCGTCATGCGCCACGCGTGTGATGAACGGTCTCTCCGGACCCTGCGTTCGGTTCTCCCGCCGGGTGTTCGCGCACCCGGCGGGAACTTCAATCCGTCGCAAATGAGATCCAGTCTCAATTGCGACCTGTGCAAGCTTAAAGCCGACCGTTTTAGTCGGTCAAGAGATTTCGGCGGACATTTCACCGACAAATAGGCGCGAGTGCGGGCGGGCGCAAATCGCATTCGGCTCGGGGCGGGGTTGGAGTACCCTTCGCCCATGTCTTCTCGTGTTCGCTGGCTGATTCTGGCGTGTGCGGTCGTGGGTCTCGGGTTCGCGGGCGCGGCGGCCTGGGTGCACTACCGGCTGCTGACCGACCCGACGTACGTCAGCCCGTGCGACGTCAATGCGACGTTCAGCTGTTCGGAGGCGTACCTCAGCCGCTACGGCTCGGTGGCGGGCATTCCGGTCGCGCTCGGCGGCGTGCTTTGGTTCGGCGTGGTCGCGCTCCTCGCCGCCTTTGCGCGGACGAGCGACGAGGGCCACGCGCCGAGCGTCGCGGCGGGCTACATCTTTGGCGCGAGCCTCGTCGGGCTCGTCTCGATCGCCTACTTCGCCTACGCGTCGTTCGCCATCCTGCACCACGCATGCCTGCTGTGCATGGGGACGTACGTGTCGGTCCTCGCGATCTTCGGCCTGACATTTCTGACGAACCGCGTAGGGCTCGGCACACTCGCCGGCCGCGTCTTTGGCGACCTTGCGGCGCTCGGCAATCGCACGGCGACGCTCGTCGCGGCCGTCGTGCTCGTCGGCGGCGTCGCCTTCGCGGCGACGCGCTATCCGAAGGAAGCCGGCGCCGCGGCGGCCACGTCGACGACCACCGCGCCAGCCGACGCGCGCGCGGCCTTTGCCGAGGCGTGGGCCAAGCAGCCGCGCCGCGACCTCGGCGTCCCCGCCGATGGCGCGAAGGTCGTCATCGTCAAGTTCAACGACTTCGAGTGCCCGACCTGCCGCGTTGCGGAGACCTACTACGGGCCGATCATCGCCAAGTTCAACGAGACGCATCCCGGCGCCGTGAAATACGTGATGAAGGATTGGCCGTGGAACAGCGCCTGCAACGTGGGCGTGCGCACGACGTTCATCGGCCACGAAGCGGCGTGCGCGGCCGTGGCTGCCGCGCGCATGGCGCGCGATCGCGGCAAGTTCGATGCGATGGAAGCATGGCTCTTCGCCAACCAGGGCACGACGCCCGAGAAGGTGAAGGACGCGGCCGCCACCATCCTGGGCGTGACCGACTTCGATCGCGAGTACGCGGAGAAGCTGCCCCAGATCCGGCAGGACGTCGCCGACGGCATGGCGCTGCAGATCCACGCGACGCCGACGTTCTTCATCAACGGCGTGGAACTGCCGTCCGATCGCCTGGTCGCGCCCGAGTACTTCGAGCTGGCCATCGAGCTCGAGCTGCAGCGCGCGGGATGACGCGCGCGCCTGGCGCACGGACGATCACATGACGCGATTCCGTGCGGCGCGTCTCGTCCTGGGCGCCGCGGGCTGGACGGCCATCGCGCTGGCGATCGTCGAAGCGATCGGACGCCAGCTCACCAGACGCCATCCGTTTCCCTTCCTGCCTGAATCGCCCGGGCATCTTCTGCTCATTCCACTCGCCGGCCTCGTCGTCCTGCTTCTCGTCGGGCGACGAGGGTTCTCCCTGGGTCTGAAGACCCAGGGCTCCACGGAAGGACAGGCCTCCGCAGACAGTCAGGATTCCAGCGACCGCCACGGCCCCATCGATGGCCAGGGCGCCGGGACGGGTCAGGGCTTCACGACGTCCAAGCGCACGACGGCGGCGGTGTTCGCCGGGCTGTTCGCTATCGGGCTCGTGGCGCAACTGCAGTTCGGCGCGAGGCTGCAGAGCGACGGCTTCTACTACTTCGCCTGCCTGCGGTCGATGGCGTTCGACCACGACGCCGACTTCACGAACGACTATCGGATGCTCGGACTCGGCGACAAAGCGCACTTGTTCGTGCCGACGCCGACCGGCTACGCGCAATCCGCATGGGCGATCGGACCGGCGCTCGTCTGGTCGCCGTTCTTCGCGGCAGGACACGTCGCCGCGCGCTGGCTCGACGCCACCGGTCGCACGGACGTCGCACCCGACGGCACGTCCTTCCCCTACCGCCAGGCCGTCGTCATCGCGGGCCTGTTCTACGCGCTGCTCGGATCGTGGTTCGCGCTGCGATTCGCGCGCGTCTTCACTGACGGACGCATCGCCGCGGCCGCGGTCGCGCTCGTGATGTGCGGATCGTTCATGCTCTGGTACGCGCTCGTCGAGCCGACCATGACGCACGCGCCGTCGATGGCGGCCGTCGCGGGCTTCGCGTGGTTCTGGGCCGCGACGATGGGCCGGCGGCGTCTGTGGCAGTGGACGCTGCTCGGCGCGGTCGCAGGATTCATCGGGCTCGTCCGCTGGCAGAACGTGCTGTTCGCGCTGCTGCCGGCATGCGACGCGCTCGTCCTGCTGTGGCACACCGGCCGCGCGCGTGACTGGCGCGGCGCGCGATCGACGTTGCTGGCGGGCGTCGCCTTCACCATCGCCGCCGTCATCGCGTTCACGCCGCAGCTCATTCAGTGGAAGGCGATCTACGGCCACTACCTCGCCGTCTCGCCGATCGGTCCCGCGATGCGCTTCACGGCGCCGCACGTCATCGAGACGCTGTTCTCGTCGCGCAACGGACTCTTCGCGATGTCGCCGGTCATGTACGTCGCCGCGATCGGCATGGTTGCTTTCGCATGGCGACGTCCAGCGGCGGGCGTTCCGCTCGTGCTCGCAGTGGCGGCGATGACGTACTTCAACGCGTCGGTCCAAGACTGGTGGGGCAGCGCTGGTTATGGCGGACGACGCTTCGACGGCGTGGCCGCGCTCGTCGTCCCGGGCATGGCCGCGTCGATCGCGGGCTTGCGCGCGCTGACGATGCGCCGACCGCAGATCATCGTCGGGGCGGCTGCGGTGCTGGCCGTTGCGTGGAACGTCACCTACTTGGCGGCCGTGAACCGCGGCGTGGCGAGTCCGGTGCGCGCCACGGACTTCGGCGAGGTCAGCGCGTACCAGGCCGAGACGATCGTGAACGACATCGGCCATCCGTTCGAGTATCCGGTCAGTCTCTGGTTCGCGTTGTCCAACGGCGTGCGGCCGTCGGCATACGACTATCTCGGCGGCGGATTCCTCGGCGACCCGAAGCAGCCGTACGGCCGCATCAATTTCGACGAGACCGATGCGCGGCTCATCGGCGACGGGTGGTCCGCAGTCATGCACGACGGCCCGCACACCTTCCGCGAGGCCACGTCACGCGCACGTGTGATCGTGCCGCTTCACGTGGCCGCCGCGCTCGACGTACAGATCCATCTCCGCGCCGTTCCATCCGTGCCGGCCGGCGCGCTCACACTCGTCCTCGATACGGGCCGCGCGCGGTTTGGTCCGGTTGCCGTGCCGTCCGATTGGCAGACGGTGCGCATGGCCACACCGAAGTCCGCGTGGCGCGCCGGCGTGAATCGCGTGGACCTGCTGTTCGCCGACGCGGGACCGAACGGGCCGGACGGACGCGTGGCCGACATCGACTACCTGCGCATCCAGGTTCGCGAGGAACCGGCGCCGTGAGCACGCGGCTTTGGACATTGACTGCGGCCGCGGCATTCGTCGTCGGCGCGGCATCGGCGCAGCATTGGATTGGCGGCGGCAGCGCACCCGCCGTTCTGGTCGCCGCCGTCATCGCTGCGGCGTTGTCGGTCGGCCTTGCCGCGCAAACGAGTACGACGCTGTCCGCTCTCGCCGCGACGATCACGACCGTCGCCGGCTCGACGCTCGCGTGGGATCTCGCGCGGCACCCTGCCGCCGCGCCGTTCGTTGCCATGTCCATCGGCGCCATCGTCACGCTCACGTGGATGCACGCGCATGGAACGAATGCGCGTGGCCGATGGACGCTGGCCGGGCTCGCCGGCGGCGCGGTCTGGCTCGCGCCCTGGCCGGTGCCGCTCGTCCTGCTGTTACCGGTCGCGTCGCTGGTCCGGCGGGTCATGCGCGGGCTGCGGAATCCCGCCGATCGTCGCGCCGTCCTGTTGCCCGCGCTTTCGTTCGTCGCCGCTCTTGCGCTGGCGAGCGCGGCGGCGGGAGGCGTTCGTGTGCTCGTCACGCACGCGCACATCGCGGACGTTTTCCTGCCTCGCGGCGCGATGGTGTGGTCGTCGGGGCCGTCGCTCGTCGATGTCCTCTGGTCTTCGGCCGGCGGACTCTTGGCGACGTCGCCCGCGGTCTACGCGGCGGTGATCGGACTCGCATGCCTATGGCGGCGCTATCGGTTGGTCTCGGCCGGCGGCCTCGCGCTGCTGTTCGTCATCGCATGGACGACGCCGTTCGACGCGCCCGCGACGGGATTTCCCGCCGATCGCTTCGCCGTCGCCATGCCGTTCCTGGTCTGCGGTCTGGCGGCGCTCTTTTCGATCGCCGCGCGGGCGCTCGTCGCGCGCCCCTGCACCACGGCCATCGCCGTGCTCGCGCCTCTCGTGCTCTGGAACGCGACGATGATCGCGGTGGCACGTCGCGGCGGGTTCAGCATCGGCGAGCCGATTGTTTTCAGCGAGGTCGCGGCCGATCAGGCACGTGTCCTGCACCGCTGGGTTGGACACCCGGGCTCGTGGCCGGCGAACTTCGCGTTCGCGACGATGAATCGCATGGGACCCGCTCGATTCGATCTGCTCTATGCGGGCCGCTTCTTCTCACGACGTGACGAGACCAGCGCGCGCATCGACATCGGCGGAGACGACAGCAGTTACGTGGGCGACGGATGGCACACGCAGGAGTCCGACGGGACGCGCACGTTCCGCTGGGCGCGCTCGCGCGTCGACCTGCTCGTGCCGATGGCGCGCGCCATGGACGCCGTCGTGCGCATCGATCTTCAGCCGTTCCCCGCACCCGGCCACACGCAGGCGCTCACGCTGCGCGTCAACGGACAGCCCGTCGCGGCGCCAACGACGATCGCCTCAGGGTGGCAGCGTACGGACATCGCGGTCTCGGCCGCGCGCTGGCGCGCGGGCGTCAATCGCCTCGTCCTCGAGTTCGCGTATGAAGCCCGTCCGTCCGACGTCAGCGGGTCATCGGATGCGCGGCTACTGGCCGCGGCCGTCGATGCGGTGACGATTGTGCCAGCCGTCGCGCAGTAAATGTAAAGGCGCGCCGAAGGCGCCTCGTCCGTTCGAAGTTCCTCGTTCGACGTTCGAAGTTGCCTTGCCGTCAGGCGCGCACGAGCGGCACGTCGACGACGTGCTCTGCGACGAACCAGACCTGCAATTCGTT
>CALFMR010000210.1 GCA_937880585.1 uncultured Acidobacteriota bacterium | reverse complement strand
GGAGGCGTTGCCGAAAATGAGGTCGTAGTTCTCCCAGTAGAGATCCGGAAGGATGATCGTGTCGCCCGCGTCGCAGAAGAGATAGCCGGCCATGCTGAGGCCGTGCGTGAGCGCGGCCGTGACGACCGGCGTGCTGAACGACCGGCTGGCGAGCCGCGGGTTCTTCTTCACGAGCATCTCGCGCCACTGCTTGCGGATGTCGGCGCGGCCGGGGCTCGGCGCGTACGGGAACGCGTCGCGGACGGGGAGGTTCACGCCCTTGGCGACGCTCGGCAGTGCGACCGGCGCGCCGTCGTCTTCGAGCGCGATGCCGATGGTCGCGTTGATGTCCTTGCCTGCGGCCGCCGCGCTCTGCGAGAGCACGCCCAGCTTGGGAAAGAAGATGCCGCGTCCGCGCGCGGACAGGAGACGTTCGACCGCCGGATTCGCGGCGCGGATCGTGTCGTTCAGTTGTTCAGCCTGGGGATCGAGCGAAGAGGACATAGCGCTTTAGTGTAGCGTGGGTGCATCTTGGTCCTCGAGGCAGTCGTGTCATCTTTTTTGGTGTCCTTTCGCGCCTTCGCGCCTTCGCGTGAGGCATCCACGGCACCTGGAACCCACTTCGGGCTTCTGGCTTCGAACTTCTGGCTTGACGCGCGCCAGCCCCGCGTAGCGCCGGGCGCGCGACTTTGACTATGATGGTGGGTCTTACGCCGGTGTAGCTCAGCTGGTTAGAGCATGCGGCTCATATCCGCAGGGTCCGGGGTTCAAGTCCCTGCACCGGCACCACATTTTTCGTTCAGTTTTGTCTCCCTGGGCCTGAAGGCCCAGGGCTCCACAGCTCAGGGCTCCAGGGAAGAGGGGCCCAGGGCTCCACAGAGAGACTCTTGCTTCGAACTTCGACGTTCGACGTTGACAGAGTCGTTCCAGACGCGTCCGCATGCCCTCACATGAGCCGATCGTTCGGCGCGTGGCTCGATCCATCCGCGAGCGGGCGCTCGTGGGCGACGAGGACGCGGTTGCCGTGGCGGTGTCGGGTGGCGCGGACTCGGTCGCGCTCCTCTTGATCCTGCGCGCGATCGCGGCGCGTGCGCGTTGGCGGCTCGCGGGTGTCGTCCACGTGAATCACGGGCTGCGCGGTGTGGAGTCAGACGAGGACGAGGCGTTCGTCCGCGCGCTCGCCGCGCGGCTCTCGCTGCCGGTCGACGTGGCGCGCGTCGACGTCCGCGCGCGGTCGCGCGAACAGCATCAGTCGCTCGAGGCCGCGGCGCGCGATCTCCGCTACGCGGCGTTCGTGGACGCCGCGTCCACGCTCGGCGCGACCATCGTCGCGACCGGCCACACGCAGGACGACCAGGCCGAAACCGTGCTGTTGCGTCTCCTGCGTGGCGCGGGCAGTCGGGGACTCGGCGGCATCCGGCCGAAGCGCGGACGCTACATCCGGCCGCTCATCGACTGCCGTCGCAAAGACCTCCGCGCGTATCTCGCGGCCGCGGGCGAACCGTTTCGCGAGGACGCGTCCAACGCGGACCTCGCCATCGCGCGCAATCGCGTACGCCACACGCTCCTGCCCGTCCTCGATCGGGACTGGCCAGGCGCGGTTCGTGCGCTCGCGCGTGCCGCGGAACTCGCCGCAGACGACGAGCGGGTACTGGCACGGACGGCGAAGGAGATGGCACCCGCGCTGTCCCTTTCGCCCGGGAGTGGTGTCCAACTGGATGTGAGGGGTCTCGTGCCGCTTCCGGCCGCGATGGCGCGGCGGATCGTGCGTGACGCCATCGAATCGGCGGGCGGCGCGGCCTCGTTCCGCGACATCGAAGCCGTGCGCCGGCTGGCGCGGGCGCCGCGGCCCGATGGCCGGCTCGATCTGGGCGGCTTCGAAGTCTCGCGCCGCGGACCCGTCCTCCGTTTCCGCGCGGTCCAGCCGCGCGGCGGCCGCGCGCGGCCGTTCGAGTACGTGCTGTCCGTGCCGGGCGATGTGCGCATCGAAGAAACCGGCAGCGTGATTCGCGCGTCAATCAGAAAGGGGCTGCCGGACAGGTCTGGAGCCGCGGGTCGCGACGAAGCCTGGGTCGATGCGCGGGCGATCGCGCTCCCGCTCGTCGTCCGCAGCCGCCGTCCGGGCGATCGGCTGCGCCCGTTCGGCGCACCGGGATCGCGCAAGCTGCAGGACGTGCTCGTCGACGCGAAGATTCCGCGCGAGGCGCGCGATCGGGTGGCGCTCGTGGCCGATGCGCGGGGCACGCTCTTGTGGGTGGCGGGGGTGGCCGCGGCCGAGGCGGGCCGCGTGACGGCCGTTGACGCCGACGTGGTAATCTTGCAAATGACGAAGGATAGCCAGTGAATTCAACCCTGAAGAGCCTGCTGTTCTGGATGGTGCTCGTCGTCATCCTCGCGCTCATCTGGCAGTTCTCCTCGCAACTGCAGAGCGGCGGCAGCGACATCTCGTTCTCCGACTTCCTCACGCGCGTCAAGCGCGGGGAAGTGGCGGAAGTGACGTTCACGGGCAGTGAAATCGCCGGCAAGTTCGCGCAGACGCCGAGCGACTCGACCTCGGGCGCGTTTCGTACGACGGTGCCGCCGTCCTACGACGGCCTGACGAACCTCCTGCTCGACCAGAAGGTCACGGTCAAAGCGCGCCACGAAACGGCCGGCGCGTGGACGACGATTCTGCTCTCCTGGGCGCCCATCATCCTGATGATCGGCTTCTGGATCTTCATCATGCGGCAGATGCAGAGCGGCGGGAACAAAGCCCTGTCGTTCGGCAAGAGTCGCGCGAAGTTGTCGTCCAGTACCCAAAAGAAGGTCACGTTCAAGGACGTGGCCGGCGCCGACGAAGCCAAGGACGAGCTGCAGGAGATCATCGAGTTCCTGCGCGAGCCGCAGAAGTTCCAGAAGCTCGGCGGCCGCATTCCCAAGGGCGTACTGCTCATGGGATCGCCTGGCACGGGCAAGACGCTGCTCGCGCGCGCCGTGGCCGGTGAAGCGAACGTTCCGTTCTTCTCGATCAGCGGCTCCGACTTCGTCGAGATGTTCGTCGGCGTCGGCGCGTCGCGCGTGCGCGACCTGTTCGAGCAGGGCAAGAAGAATGCGCCGTGCATCGTCTTCATCGACGAGATCGACGCGGTCGGCCGTCATCGCGGCGCGGGCCTCGGCGGCGGGCACGACGAACGCGAGCAGACGCTGAACCAGTTGCTCGTCGAGATGGACGGCTTCGAGTCGAACGAAGGCGTCATCCTGATTGCGGCGACCAACCGGCCGGACGTGCTCGATCCCGCGCTGCTTCGTCCGGGCCGTTTCGATCGGCGCATCGTCGTGAGCCGTCCGGACGTGAAGGGCCGCGAGGGCATCCTCGCCGTTCACACGAAGAAGATTCCGCTCTCCGACGACGTCGAGTTGAAGGTGTTGGCGCGGGGCACGTCGGGTTTCTGTGGCGCGGACCTGGCGAACCTGGTCAATGAAGCGGCGCTGAACGCGGCGCGCTTCAACCAGAAGGTCGTCCGCATGGCGGACTTCGAGTACGCCAAGGACAAGGTCCTCATGGGATCGGAGCGCCGGTCCATGATGATCACCGAGGACGAAAAGCGCGTCACGGCCATCCACGAAGCCGGCCACGCGCTGCTCGCCGTGCTCCTGCCGAACGCGGATCCCGTGCACAAGGTCACGATCATCCCGCGCGGCATGGCGCTCGGCGTGACGATGCAGATTCCGGTCGACGACAAGCACAACTACTCGCGCGACTACCTGATGGACCAGATCGCGATCCTGCTCGGCGGCCGCATCGCCGAGGAGATCACGAACGGCGCGCTGACGACCGGCGCGGGCAACGACCTCGAGCGCGTCACCGAGATGGCGCGCAAGATGGTTTGCGAGTGGGGCATGAGCGACGGCATGGGGCCGCTCACCTTCGGCAAGCACGAGGAGCAGATCTTCCTCGGCCGCGAGATTTCGAAAGCGCAGGACTACAGCGAGGAGACCGCCGTCCGCATCGATCAGGAAGTCAAGAAGTTCGTCATGGACAACTACGAGCGCGCGCACCGGGTGCTCTCCGACCACAAGGACATCCTGGTCAAGATTGCCGATGCGCTCCTCGCGCGTGAAGTGCTCGACGCCGATCAGGTCGTACGTCTTGCCAAGGGCCTGCCGCTCGAGGATCCGATTCCCGCGCGCACGCCGGCAGCACCGAACGTGCCGGACGAAGGCCGGCGCGAGCCGACCGGACGCGCGCCTATCGTGCCGGCGCTCGGCAAGCCCATCGGGCAGGAATAACGTCCGACGGGTTCGCCGAGTGGCCGCCTCCCCAGCGCCCTGACCTCCTCAATCGCCCCCCGCACCGAGTTTCACGTGCCGTTGCCCGGCCGGCGGAGCCTCGAGCTCGGCCGCCGCACGCTCGTCATGGGCGTCGTCAACGTCACGCCGGACTCGTTTTCCGACGGCGGCGACTTCGTCGATCCCGACGCCGCGATCGCGCACGCACGGCGTCTCGTCGACGAGGGCGCTGACATCCTCGACATCGGCGGCGAATCCACGCGTCCCGGCGCCGAGGCGCTTCCCGCCGAAGAAGAATGGCGCCGCGTCGGTCCCGTGCTCGAGGGCCTGCGCGGGCGGATCGACGTCCCGATCTCGATCGACACCTACAAGGCGGACGTCGCCCGGCGCGCGCTCGATCTCGGCGCGGGGATCGTCAACGACGTCAGCGCGCTCACCTACGACGCGATCCTCGCGGCCGTCGTCGCGCAGCGCGGCGCGGCCATCGTCCTCATGCACAACCGCGGGCGGCCGTCGACGATGTACGCGCAGGCGGTGTACGACCGGCCGGTGAGCGCGGAGATCATCCGCGAGCTGACGGTACGGGTGCAGGCCGCCGAACGCGCGGGCATCGATCTCGACCGCATCATCGTCGACCCCGGGCTCGGCTTCGCCAAGCGTGCCGAGCACAGCTACGCGGCGTTGGCCGGCATGGCACGGCTCTCGGCGCTCGGGCGGCCCATCCTCAGCGGACCGTCGCGTAAGTCGTTCCTTGCGCAGAACGCGGACACGCCGCCCGCCGATCGCGTGCTCGCGACGGCCGCCGCGGTCACGGCGTCCGTGTTGGGTGGGGCGCACATCGTGCGCGTCCACGACGTCGCCGCCATGGTGCCCGTCGTCCGCGTGGCCGACGCGATCCGCGCCGCCGACGGGCGCTAGCGTCGAGTAACCCCGGCGTCCCGCTCGAGGTCACTTCGAGCGGCGTTTGGGATACTCTGATTTGGCCTCGCCCATGCGCCAGCTTCCGGCCCTCTTCAATCGTCCGCGCATGACCGCGTGGGATGTCGTCGACATCCTGATCGTGTCGGTGCTGATCTACGAAGGGCTGAAGCTCATCCGCGGCACGCGCGCGATGCAGATGGCGATCGGCTCGGTCCTCGTGCTCGCGCTGCTCTACGTCTCGCAGGCGTTCCCGCTGCGCACGGTCGGCTGGCTCATCCGCAACGTCCTCGCCTACGTCGTCATCGCGGTGATCGTGCTGTTTCAGTCCGACATCCGCCGCGCGCTGTCGCACCTCGGGCGCGCGCCGTTCTTCCGCTATCTCGGTCGATCGGAGCGGACGGCCGAGACGCTCGAGGAAGTCATCACGGCCGCCG
>CALFMR010000209.1 GCA_937880585.1 uncultured Acidobacteriota bacterium | reverse complement strand
ACGGGACGGCCGGATCGGACGACGCGGGGTCGGCCGAACGTGAATGACGCCGAGGCCGGCGAGGTCGGCCGCGTCCGCGCCGTCTTCGGCGAAGCGATCGCCTTGTTCCGCCGCGTGGCCGATGAGCAGGGCGACGCGATCGTCGCCGCCGCGTCGGCCGTTCACGAGGCGCTCAGCGCGGGGCACAAGGTGCTCGTCTTCGGCAACGGCGGGAGTGCGGCCGACGCCGAGCATTTCGCGGCCGAGCTGGTCGGACGGTTTGGCCGGGACGTCGAGCGGCCGGCGCTGCCGGTGCTGGCGCTGACGTCGGATTCGTCGGTCGTCACGAGCGTGGCGAACGACTTCGGGTTCGAGGCGGTCTTCGCGCGGCAGGTCGAGGCGTTCGGCGTCGCGGGCGACGTGGCGCTGGCGATTACGACGAGCGGGACGTCGGCCAATGTGAACGAGGCGTTGCGCTGGGCGCTCGATCGATCGCTCAGGACCGTGGCGCTCACCGGCGGGACGGGCGGCGAGACCGGCCGGCTCGCCGACGTGCACGTGCACGTGCCCGACGCGTCGGCCGCGCGGGTCCAGGAGGCGCAGCGCGTGGTGCTGCACCTGATTTGCGATCTGGTCGAACAGCGCGGCCGCGCCGCGCGCTGAGACCGCCCGCGGGACGAGACGCGTAACGATCGGACGAGATTTCGCGCCCATGCCAGACATTCGCACCGAGACCTTGACCGTCAACATGGGGCCGCAGCACCCCAGCACGCACGGCGTGCTGCGCCTGGTGCTCGAGCTCGACGGCGAGACGATCGTCTCGCTCGATCCGACGATCGGGTTCCTGCACACGGGCATCGAGAAGACGGCCGAGCAGAAGAAGTGGCAGCAGGTCATCCCGCTCGTCGAGCGCATGGACTACCTGGGGCCGCAGTCGAACAGCCTGGCCTTCTGCCTGGCGGCCGAGCGGATGCTCGGCATCGAGGACGCGATTCCCGAGCGCGTCATCTGGATTCGCGTGCTCATCGCCGAGCTGCAGCGGCTCAGCAGCCATCTGGTCTGGCTCGGCACGCACGGCATGGAGATCGGCGCGATCTCCGTGATGATGTATTGCTTCCGCGAGCGCGAGCAGCTCCTGAACTTCAACGAGATGCTCGCCGGCTTCCGGATGTTCCCGAGCTACCTGCGCATCGGCGGCCTGCGCGAGGACCTGCCGCGCGGCTTCCACGAGGCGGTCGGCGACTTCCTCGCGAAGTTCCCGGGCAAGCTCGACGAATACGAGAAGCTGCTCACGAAGAACCAGGTCTGGATGAAGCGGACGCAGGGCGTCGGCCGCCTCTCGCGTGAAGACACGATGGCGATGGGCCTGGTCGGCCCGGTCGCGCGCGCCGTGGGCATCGCGTACGACGTGCGCAAGACGTTTCCGTATCTCAGATACGACACGTTCGACTTCAAGGTGCCGACCGCGACCGAGGGCGACGTCTTCGCGCGCTACACGGTCAAGGTCGAGGAGATGCGGCAGAGCACGCGCATCTGCCTGCAGGCACTCGAGCGCATCACGCCCCGCGGCGTCTATGATTGCGGCGACTACCGCATCGTGCCGCCGCCCAAGGATCGGGTCTACACCGAGATGGAAGCGCTCATCCAGCACTTCCTGCTGTACTCGCAGGGGTTCAACATTCCGGCCGGCGAGTGCTACGTCCCGGTCGAGGGCCCGCGCGGCGAGCACGGCTTCTACATCGTGTCGGACGGCACGAACCGCCCGATCCGCGTCAAGGCCCGCGCCCCGTCGCTCCTGGCCGTGCAGGGCCTCGAGAAGATGATCGTCGGCGGCCTGGTCGCCGACCTGATCGCCGTCATTGGCTCGACTGACGTCGTCATGGGCGACGTCGACAGATAAGAAAGTCAGACGCCATGTCCTTTCATCCAGCGATGGATTACGGGCGCGGCCGGCACCAGTCGGCTCGCGCGCTCCCCGAGGAGGGCGAGCCGTTCGTCTACACGGCGGAAAACCGTGCGACGCTCGACGGCATCCTCGCGCACTATCCGCCCGACCGCCGCAAGTCGGCCGTCATCGCGGCGCTCTACCTCGTGCAGCGCCAGCAGGGACACGTCACGCGGCAGGCGATGCGCCACGTCGCCGAGGTCATCGGCTGCACGCCGGAGGAGGTCGAGGAAGTCGTCTCCTTCTACACGATGTTCTACACGCGTCCGGTCGGCCGGCGCGTGATTCAGGTCTGCCGGACGCTGTCGTGCGCGCTCATGGGCGCCGAGCGCGTGACCGAGGCGCTGACGGAGACGCTTGGGGTCCGGCCTGGCGAGACGGACGCGGCCGGCGAGTTCACGCTCGTCGAAGTCGAGTGTCTCGGCGCGTGCGATCGGGCGCCGGTCATCGGCGTCGACGATCACTGGCACGAGTGCCAGCGACCCGAGGACGTGCGCGCGCTCATCGACGGCCTCAGAACGAAGGGCGCGGCGGCGCTGACCGGCTGTCACCTGCGCGTCGCGGGTGACACCGAATGAGGCGGCCGGCCGCGCGGCCCCTGGCGCGCTAGCGGCGACGATCACGATGGAACCACTGCTCACCAAATACGTCCGCGAACCGAACAGCGCCACGCTGGACTTCTACACAGCGCACGGCGGCTACGGCGCGCTGAAGAAGGCGCTCGGCATGACGCCCGAGGCCGTCGTCGAGCTCGTCAAGACGTCGGGCCTGCGCGGCCGCGGCGGCGCGGGCTTTCCGACCGGCCTCAAGTGGCAGTTCGTCGACAAGAAGTCGCCGAAGCCGAAATACATCTGCTGCAACGCTGACGAGAGCGAGCCGGGGACGTTCAAAGATCACGTCCTCATGGAGCGCAACCCGCATCTGCTTTTCGAGGGCTGCCTCATCGGCTGCCATGCGATCGGCGCGAAGGTCGCCTACATCTACATCCGCGGCGAGTTCTACCACGTGCAAGAGGTGCTCGAGCGCGAGCTGGCCAAGGCGCGCGCGGCCGGTTACATCGGCACGAACATCCTCGGCACGGGCTTCGACTGCGAGATCTACATCCACCGTGGCGCGGGCGCCTACGAAGCGGGGGAGGAGACGGCGCTCATCGAGTCGCTCGAAGGCAAGCGCGCGCAGCCGCGTCTGAAGCCGCCGTTCCCGGCGGTCGAGGGGCTCTACAACTGTCCGACGGCGGTCAACAACGTCGAGACGCTCTGCAACGTGCCGTTCATCATCGACCGCGGCGCCGAGTGGTTCGCGAGCCTCGGGCCCGAGAAGAACGGCGGGCCCAAGCTCTACTGCATCAGCGGTCTCGTGAAGCGCCCGGGCGTCTA
>CALFMR010000208.1 GCA_937880585.1 uncultured Acidobacteriota bacterium | reverse complement strand
CGACGCGAACGCTGTGCAGTTGCCGCGTATATCGAAGGACGCTCGCGCTGAGATCGACGTCGAATACCGCCATGTCCGACGCGGGCGTCGACGCACTCAGCGAGGCCGCCCGGCCGGCGAGCGTCTCCGCCGCATAGTCGGCCGGATCGAGCGCGTCGGCCGACGCCCCGCTCAGCGCGCGCAACGCCGCTCGCGCCTCGTCACTCGGCCGGCCCGATGCGTCGATCCACTGCGGCGCGTCGTTCACGTCGGCGTAGAAGGCCGCAAGTTGTTGGTGCTCGACGGCCGTGAGCGGCGCCGGCATCGGCGTCCGGCCGATGCTCAGCACGTCGCGGATCGCCGGTGCGACGTCGGCGAGGACGATCTGCGGCTCGGCCACGGCCGGCGACGCCTGCGGCGCGGGCCCTGACGTGTTGGAGGGGGCGGCGCACGCAACGATGCCGGCAAGGACGGTCAGTCCAATCGCGCCTGCCGCCGCACGCCGCTTTCCGCGTTGACAGCGTTTCGCCGCGCCCGCGACAATGGGGTTCCGATCCACGCGTGCTTCGCGCTCCTGCGGATCGATCGTCTCACAAGCCGCGTCTGCCGTCGTCGAAAGGTGTTGGGGCCATGAGTGACATCACGCGCCGGACGTTCCTGACCGCGCTGTCCGCGACCGTGCCGCTGCTCGCGGCCCCGCGGCGTCTCTACGCGGCCGGCGCCGCCAGTCGCGCGCTGCGATTCACGCACACGCACACGGGCGAGCATCTCGCGGTGGAATATTTCAGCGGCGGGACGTACGTGCCTGACGCGCTTGCGACGGTCAATCGCTTCCTGCGCGATTTCCGGACGAGCGAGGTCCACGTCATCGATCCATCGCTGCTCGATCTGCTCCACGAGCTGGCCGGCGCCACGAACAGCACGCAGCCGTTTCAGGTAATCTCGGGGTATCGCTCACCCGCCACGAACGAGATGCTTCGTCGTCACAGCGAAGGCGTCGCGGCCGGCAGTCTGCACATGAAGGGACAGGCGATCGACATCCGCGTCGCCGGCGTCCCGCTCGACGGCCTGCGGCGCGCCGCGCTCGACCTGCGCCGCGGCGGCGTCGGCTACTACCCGGCGTCCGACTTCGTGCACGTCGACACGGGACGCGTGCGGCACTGGTGAGCGGGATCGGCGCTGAACTTCTGATATCTTGATCTGGTTGCAGCGGTCGCCGGTGCGCGTCCCCATCGTCCAGCGGTCAGGACGCGGCCCTTTCAAGGCCGAGACTCGGGTTCGATTCCCGATGGGGACGCCAACCCTTTACCGTAGAACGCCCGCGTGGCCCGTTCCAGCAGCCGGCCGTAGTCGGCATCGAAGGTGTCGTCGGCCGTCAGGTGTTCAGCCCCCTGCCACGGCACGTCACTCGCGGGCCGCATAAACGCCGGCCGTTCGGCCGCTACGCCCGCGAACAACTTGTCGAATCGCGTCGGCGCCATGAACCAGTAGCCCGCTGCGCGCCTATCTTCCGTTGCGAATCGACATTCCACCGCTTTCTTCGCAGACTGGGCTGATGCGCTTGCAGCAGTCGAACACCGCGGCTCCGCGCAGAGTCGGTGTGGCTACCGTGGCTACCGGGCGTCAACGTGCACGACATAGCGGAGAAACTATGGCTGGTACCTGGCTCTGCGAGTCGTCGAACGATGGGCACGGCAGAACCTCAAGGCGAGTCCAACCAGCGGCGTCCGGGAGTAAACTGAACAGAGGTCTACGACATGAAAATCTCGATTCCGAAGAGCCTCGAAGCTCTCGTTCGCCGCAAGGTCGAGGAAGGCCACTACAGCACCGAGGCAGAGGTCGTCGCCGATGCTCTCCGCCTCATGCAGCTTCGCGACGAAGTCGCCGCGGTGAAGCGTGCGCGGCTCAAGGACTCTCTTGACCGCGGCTATGAGGACGTCTCAGCCGGCCGGGTGATTGAGCTCCAAACCGAGGACGAAATCGACGCTCTGTTTGCCAGCCTGTGAAGCTCGCGAGACGATGAAGGGGCTCGTCCGCGGAACGGTGCTCGCGCGCAGGCGCGATGACCTCAGGCCTGACATCCAGATGGCCAGCAGTGGCCGCCGCATCTTCTTCGAGGCCGATGAGTCCCGCGTCTTGGTTGTTCGCATCCTCCACGACGCATGGACTACCGTCGCCACCTTGACCCAGATGGCGTCGACGCTTGAGGCATCGGACACTATGGGATCGGCCTACGTCCGTGGTCCCCTGTCGGTTGACCTCATCTCGACTGCTGAGTAGCCGATAGCCCAGACATGGCCATTGGAAAGGAGGGCGTCAGCGTCGTTCGCGTAGGTGAACTCATCTCCGACGACCTGCGAATCCCCCCGTATCAGCGTTCGTACCGTTGGGAGACGCCAACGGCCCTCCAACTGCTCAACGACATCAGCGACGCCTTCCACGACGAAGAGCGCTCCGGTA
>CALFMR010000207.1 GCA_937880585.1 uncultured Acidobacteriota bacterium | reverse complement strand
AGCGCGGCTCCGGCAATGAGAACGAGCGCGAGTGCGACCTGTGTCGCCACGAGTGCTTTCTGCGCGATGGCGTAACGATTGCCGACGACACGCGCGTGGGATTGGAGCGTAGCGGCCGGATCGCGGCTGATGGCGCGCCAGGAGGCGAGCAGCGCACAGACGATGCCGACGATGATCGCGACGACGGCCATGCCCGCGGCGACGCGCAGATCGGGTCGCGGGTCGAGGGCTGGCGGCCTGCCCAGCAGCGTGCCACCGCCCCACAGAGCACCGAACAGGGGCCGCCCGGCCCAGGCGGCGAGGACGATGCCGAGCGCCGCTCCCGCCACTGCGACGAGCACGCCCTCGACGACCATCGCTCGCACGAGCACGCCGCGGCTCGCGCCGAGCGTCGCGCGCAGCGCCAGTTCCGCGCGGCGGCTGACCGCGCGGACCAGGATCAGATTCGCCAGATTCACGACGGCGATGAAAAGCACGAGACCGCCGAGCGCGGCCAACTGTCCAAGCGGTCGTGCGAGCATCGTGCGGATCGTCATGCCGACGCCCAGCGTGCCGGTTCTCAGTGACTCGACGTGCACGCGGCTCGCGAGATACCGCGTCCGCCTGGCCGCGGGCGCATTGGGTGGCACGGTGCGCTTCAGGATTGACGGCCACAGTGCTTGCAGGCGTGCGGCGGCATCGGTCACGCGCACGCCGTCGTTCAGCCTCGCGCCGACGAAGTGCGAGTACGTCCCGACGATGCGATCCGCGTCGAAGTCAAACGGCACCGTGGCGTCCGGTACCATGGCCGGGTTCAACCCGGTGAAATCCTCGGGCGTGACACCGATGACTGTCAGGGCGATGCCATCGACAACGATCGTCCGGCCAAGGACGCCGGGATCGCCACCGAATCGCTCCTGCCACACGCGATAGTCGAGCACCGCGACGCGGGCGGACGTGCCGTGGCCGATCGTCGCGACATCGTGTGCGTCGAGCAGGCGGCCCAGCCGCGGCTTCACGCCCATGGCTGCGAAGAAATTACCGCTGACCTGGTTGACGTTGCCCTGATAGCGCACGCCGCCCACACTCAGACTTCGAAGGGGGCCGTCATCCCACGCGAAGACGTCGGCGACATCCGACAACCGCCGCTGCAGCTCTTCGAACTGCGTCAAGGGCAGCGATTCGTTCTCATCTGGATGATCCGGACTCGTGCGCCAGAACACGACCAGCTGATCCGGTCGATGGACCGAGAGATTGCGCGCGTAGACGGCCTCGACGATGCCGAGGACGGCGGTCACCGCGCCGATGGCCAGCGCCAGCGAGACGATGGCCACGACGCTCGCCATCGGACGCCGCGTCAGTCCGCGCACGGCATCGCGAAGGTCGCGTCGGATCCAGCCGAGACCGAACCGCCGCACGTCGCGCACGGCTTCACGCGTCTGGACGACGCCGCCCAAGTCCGCGAGCGCCTGACGGCGCGCCTCGGCCGGCGACAGACCGCGCGCGACGTTCGCCTCGATCTCGTGTGCGAGATGAAACGCCAGCTCTTCGTCGGCCTCCGCCTCCGCGCGGCTCCGCCCGATGACGCGGCGAAGATAGGCCAGCAGCCGCGATCGCATGCGCTGTCTCCTC
>CALFMR010000206.1 GCA_937880585.1 uncultured Acidobacteriota bacterium | reverse complement strand
ACCGTCTCGAACGCGGCCAACGCGGATTGACAACGGGTGGGGAATCCACCCCCGCTCGCCCGCTCAGCGCCGCTCCTCTGTCGCGGGCTTCGCGGACTTTCTATTGGCGCGCTTCGCCGCCCTCGCTGCGCTCGGGGGCTTGCGGTGTCATCTTTTTTTTGATTGCGGAGCCTCGACCCTTCAGGGTCGGGGAGAACCCTCGCGCGCCGTCCTCGCTGCGCATCGTGCAAAGCGGTCGCCCGCCGTTTTCATTTCTACAGATTTGTGGAACCGCCGTATGTCTTTTCCGCAACTTTGTTGTCTTTGAGCATTTCGCTGCGATCGCCCGTCAAAATTGTCGAAATCGTCGTCGGCGGACTCTTTACTTTTGATGGCTTCTGTACAGAATAGAATTCCATCCGGCCGGGGCGGCCGGCGGCGTTGTTCAGTCACTCTTCCTGAGGAAGGAATGCGACCCATGGGATCGTCAGCTCTCCAAGAGGCCAGCAAGAGCATCATTGAATGGGGCAGGACCGCGGGGCGATCCGCGACGGCGCTGCCGCGTGCCACCGAGATCTTCGGATCGCTCACGTTCAACGATCAGGTGCAGCGGCAGCGGCTCCCCCGGGACGCCTACAAGGCGCTGCGGCTGACGATCACGCAGGGCGCGCCGCTCGAGCCGTCGGTGGCCGACGTCATCGCGGCGGCGATGAAGGATTGGGCGCTCGAGCACGGCGCCACGCACTACACGCACTGGTTCCAGCCGCTGACCGGCATCACGGCCGAGAAGCACGACTCGTTTCTGTCGCCGGCGGCCGACGGCCGCGCGGTGGCGGAGTTCCGCGGCAAGGAGCTCATCCAGGGCGAGCCGGACGCGTCGAGTTTTCCGTCGGGCGGCATGCGCTCCACGTTCGAGGCGCGCGGCTATACGGCATGGGATCCGACGAGCGCGCCCTGGCTGCTCGTGACGCAGAACGGGACGACGCTCGTCATCCCGACGGCGTTCGTGAGCTGGACGGGCGAGTCGCTCGACAAGAAGACGCCGCTGCTCCGGTCGATGGAATCGCTCTCGAAGCAGGCCATCCGCATCCTGAAGCTCTTCGGGTCGGACGCCGACCGCGTCTACACGACGTGCGGGCCCGAGCAGGAGTACTTCCTGATCGATCGCCACTTCTACTTCGCGCGGCCGGATCTCATCAACGCCGGCCGGACGCTGTTCGGCGCGCGTCCGCCGAAGGGCCAGGAGCTCGAGGATCAATACTTCGGCTCGATTCCCGACCGCGTCCTCGCGTTCATGCACGAAGTCGAGGCGGAGCTCTACAAGGTGGGCGTGCCGGTCAAGACGCGCCACAACGAAGTCGCGCCGAGTCAGTACGAAGTGGCGCCGATCTTCGAGAACGCCAACGTCGCCACCGATCACCAGATGATGACGATGGAGACGCTCCGGCGGCTCGCGCCGAAGTACGGTCTGGCGTGTCTGCTCCACGAGAAGCCGTTCGCCGGCGTCAACGGCAGCGGCAAGCACCTCAACTGGAGCATGAGCGACAGCCTCGGCAACAACCTGTTGAACCCGGGCGACACGCCGCACGACAACATCCAGTTCCTCGTCTTCTGCGCCGCCGTCCTCCGCGCCGTCAACAAGTGGCAGGGGCTGCTCCGCATGTCGATCGCGAGCGCGGGCAACGATCACCGGCTCGGCGCGAACGAAGCGCCGCCGGCGATCATCTCGGTGTTCCTCGGCGACATGCTCACCGACATCTTCGAGCAGATCGAGAAGGGCGGCGCGAAGAGCACGAAGTCGGGCGGCATCCTCGACACGGGCGTCTCGGTGCTGCCGAAGCTGCCGCGTGACGCGGGCGACCGCAACCGCACGAGCCCCTTCGCGTTCACGGGCAACAAGTTCGAGTTCCGCGCGGTCTCGTCCAATCAGAGCATCGCGATGCCGAACATCGCGCTGAACGTGGCCGTGACCGAGTCGCTCGACTACGTGGCGACCGAGCTCGAGCAGGCCGTGGCCAAGGGCAAGACGATCGAGGCGGCCGTCAAGGCGCTCTTGCCGAAAGTGATCGCCGAGAACAAGCGGATCGTCTTCAACGGCAACAACTACGCCGAGGAGTGGCGCAAGGAAGCCGCCAAGCGCGGACTGCTCAACCTCACGAACACGGTCGACGCGCTGCCGCAGCTCGTCAAGCCCGAGACGGTCAAGCTGTTCGAGACCTACAAGGTGCTGAACTCGCGCGAACTGCACGCCCGCACGGAGATCAACTACGAGATCTACGTGAAGACGCTGAACGTCGAGGGGCAGCTCATGGTGCTCCTCGCCAACCGCTACATCCTGCCGGCCGCGCTGCGCTACCAGACGGTGGTCGGACAGGCGGTCGCGGCGCTCAAGGCGGGCGGCGGCACACCGCGGGAGTCGAAGAAGCTGCTCGCGCAGCTCTCGCGCCTCGTCGACGACCTGCGGACGCGCACCGACAAGCTCGCCAAGGCGCTCGACGACCACGCGGCGTCGGCCGAGAAGCACGCCAAGCACATGCGCGACGCCGTCGTGCCGGCCATGAACGCGCTCCGCGAGACCGGCGACGCCATCGAGTCGCTCGTGCCGCACGAGCTGTGGCCGCTGCCGACCTATCGCGAGATGTTGTTCGTCAAGTAGTCGTCCCACCCACGGCCGTGGACCGGCGGGGATCGTCGATCGACGATCTCCGCCGGCCGCGTGCCGCTCAGTTCAACGCGGCCAGCCGCTGCTGGATCGCGGCCACCCGCGCCTGCACGGCGTCCCGCTCCTCCCGATCCTCGTCCGTCCACGTCTTCGCCCGTAGATAGTCCTCGAGGTCGCGCAGCGCGGCCGGCAGGTCGTCCATCTGATACGCCGCCAGGCCGCGGTCGCGTCGGGCCGCGAGCGCCGTGGGTTTCACGGCGAGAATGAGGTCGGAGGCCGCCCGCGCCTGCGGGATCGATCGGTGATCGAGATACGCCTGCTGCAGGTTGACGAGCATCCGCACGACGATGTCCGGCATCGTGCACGGTTCGAGCAGGCGCCGGTCGAACGGAGCCGTGTCGCCGATATTGCGCGCGAGCAGCGCCCGGCATCCGCGTTCGTCGAGCGCCTGTCCGCCGGCAAACGGATCGACGACGATCGCCGGCTGCCGGTCCTCACCCGTGTCGGCGGGCACGTGGACGAGAAAGTGACTCGGAAACGAGATCCCGAACATCTCGATCCCCGCCCGGCGTCCGACGTGCAGATACACGGCGGCGAGCGAGATCGGAATGCCGAGCCGGCGCGAGACGACGACGTTCAGGAGACTGTTGCGGAAGTCGCCGTAGGCCGCGCGATTGCCCGCGAATCGCGCTTCGCCGAAGACGACGTCGTTCAGGGCGGCGAGCCGCGCGCGGACCGGGGCGTCGGCGAGGCGCGCGAGCCGATCGGCCGCGCGATCGCCCAGCGCGTCGAGCGCGCGCCGTGTCGGATCGGGATCGAGGTCGGGCGATTCGACGCGCGCGATCGTGAGCGCGGCGCGCGTCAGATCCGACGGCGCCTCGGTCAACGCGTCGCGAAGCGCCTGGGCGAGTGGCGTCACGGCAGACGTCCGATCAGGGACGCAGGCGTTCGCCCGCGTCGATCGCGATGGGCAGGCGGTTCTCGCTCGGCGGGTACGGGCAGACGTAGTCGTGGTTGTAGACGCACGACGGCTGATAGGCCCGGTTGAAATCGAGGTCGTAGACGCCGATGGCCGACCGATCGAGGTTGAGATAGCGTCCGCCGCCGTAGGTCTCGTGGCCGTTCGTCAGGTCGTTGAACGGCACGAACAGACGGCTCAGATCGCCCTCGGATGCGAACGCGGTGAGCGTGTACGCCGTGCCGTCGAGCGTGAACTCGAGCCGGCCGACGCGCTCTTCCGGCTGCATCTCGGTGCTCGACGTCGGGAGGTTGATGACGACCGGCGGATCGCTCTGTTCCTCGTGCAGCGCCGCGGGCACGCGGTAGCGGTGATCGATGGGGAAGTAGACCAGCCCTGGAAAGGTCGCGCGCTCGCCGGCCGGAATCGGCGAGACGGACGCGTCGGTCCGGAAGATGCGATCTTTTTCGGCGCGCGACGCCTGGATCTGCTGCTCGTAGGGACGCTCGTCGACCGGCGGTGGCGGACCGGACGAGCACGCGCCGGCGACGAGCACACCGGCGAGCACGCCGGCGACCCGCACGGTCCATCCCGATCGGCCCATGCCTCTATTCTCGCATCGAACCCTGCGCCGACGGCCAGTCGCCGAGCAGATCCTCGAGCGCTTCCCCGACTTCCGGCGTCCGTCCTTCGAACAGATGATTCGCGCCGTCGATGATCGCGATCTCCTTCGGCTCGTGGAGCTTCGCGTAGAACGCCCACAGGTCCTTCACCGGACAGATCTCGTCGAGGCTGCCCTGCACGAAGAACTTCGGCTTCGCGGACGCGAGCGTGTGCTCGAACGTGTAGCCCATCTTCGTGAGCGGCGGCGCGATCCCGATGAGCGCGCTGACGCGCGGATCGACCGCGCCCGTCTCGAGCGCGACCCATGCCCCGAACGAAAACCCGGCCGCCCAGAGCGGTACGCCGGGATAGCGATCGGCCATGACGTCGAGCGCCGCGCGGAAGTCGTCGCGCTCGCCGCGGCCCTCGTCGTACGATCCGGCGCTCGCGCCGACGCCTCGGAAGTTGAATCGCAGCACGGCACAGCCGATGCGCACGAGGCCCTTCGTGCCCTGGAACACGGCCTTCGTGTGCATGGTGCCGCCCTGCTGCGGATGCGGATGGGCAAAGACGACGGCCGCTCGGATCGGCACGCCTTGGGACGGCTCTTCGAGCAGCGCTTCGAGCGGACCCGACGGTCCGGGCAACGTCAATCGCACGTCGCCAGTCTCTCACGTGGCC
>CALFMR010000205.1 GCA_937880585.1 uncultured Acidobacteriota bacterium | reverse complement strand
CCTTGCCCGTCAGATACTCGAGCGCGACTGGTACGCACGTGCGCGCATCGGCCAGGAGCGTCGCGCGAAAATCGTCCGGGCCGGTCGCGTCGATCGCGAGCCGATCCTGTCCGGCGTCGCGTGTCGTGTGCGACGTCAGCCGAATGCCATCCAGCGCTCGCGGGAATCGCATGAGCATCTGATCTGCGAAGTCCTCGTGCGCCGCACGCATGGTGCTCGCGGGGTCACGTTGTCCCGGGCGGCTCAGGATCGCGGGGCCATCGAAGCCGGCGATGGCCGTCAACGTACTCGTGCTGCCTGGCGGTCGTCCGACGTCAATGCGTTTGTAGCGATTCGGAAACACCACGCGAATCGTTCGCGCGGCCGGGATCGGACGCATGCCCGTGGTCGCCACCGGCTCCGTGTCGCTGGTGATGCGAAGCGACGCCACGGCGGCGAACGCCTGCGTCCCGCCCAGGGCGTCCTGGATGCAGCTCAATCCCTGGACTGCGTTGCCTGCCGCGATCGCGGCCGCCGCGGAGGGAGTCGGGAGTGCGTCGATCGCAGCCGGCCGGATGAGCGTACGTCCGAACGCCCACACCACGGCGGCGGCGACGAATAGGACACACAACAGCACGACGGTAGCGGTCCGCACGGCACCTCCCCTGGAGTGCCTCGCAGGACGTCGGGCCCGGGCGAGGTCGGCACCCCATCAGATATGTTGGCTGCCACCTTGGACACCGACTCCCAGTGGAAAGGTTCCCGTCGTCTCCTCATCGCGTCTTCACGACCCGATACAGCCGATGCCCCCGCGAATCCGCCGCGATCAGCCACAACTCCGGCCGATGCCGCAGCGCGAGCTCGATGTCCGCGACCTCGGCCGGGGTGAAATGCTCGAGATGCACCATCACGTGCGTCGCACCGGCGCGCTCGATCGCATCAATCGCCCAGTCGCGCGGGAAGAACCAGAACGACGCCGCGTGTTCGCGATAGGAGTCCGGTGTCGCGCCGCTCGTGCCGTTCATGATCGGCTTCCAGTGCGCGGTCGCGTTCAGTTCGTACTCGCCATTGCCCGGCATGCCGTCTGGCGGATAGAACGGCAGCTCGACGAGCCGCACCGGATCGGGCGCCGCGGCCACGAGCTCGTAGATGGGCGGGATGCCGGTGAAGGGCAGCGTCAGGATCGGCGCTGACCAGGCTTCGATCGTCACCGCCGCGAGTGCGATGGCCGCAATCGCCCATGCGCCGCGCGGCCGCGATCGCGCGACGCGGCGTTCGATCGCCGCCACGCCGTAGCCCGCGGCGAATGCGACGCCGAGTAAGTACAGATACCCGAACCGCGCCACCGCGCGCAGCCCGCGGATCGGCTCGACCCACGCGTACACCCACCGATAGATCGTCGACGCGGGACCGAACGACAAGACGACGCCGATGGCGCCGACGAGCGCGAGTGTCGTCATCCGCGCCCGCGATCCGCGCGTGCGCCACGCGGCGACGGCGCCGACAACCGCCAGCACGAGCGCCGCCACGCCCGCGAAGAACACATCCACATCGTGCGTGTAGAAGCGTGACGTCCATCCACGATCGAGGCGCGTCGTCGACGCGAGATACCCCGCCGGCGTCGCCGAGAACTGGACGATCGATTCGAGCGGACGCGTCGCCCCCGCGCGCGCAAGCTCGACATACGGCCAGAGCACCGGCAGCGCGATGACGAGCCCGACGACCGCGGCGCCGCCCGTCATGAGCGCGCCCCGCCATTGGCGCGCGTGGACGATCATCGTCACGCCGACGATGAGCCCGGCGAGCGCGAGCCAGTAGAGCGAGTTCGCCGCCGTGGCCGTCACGCAGAGTGCGAGCGCCACCGCGTCGCGCGGCCGATGCTCGGTGACCACGCGATCGGCGAGATAGAACGTCAGCGGTAGCGTCCACGACTGCGCCGCCACGATGTGCGGCAGGCGCGTGAGCAGATGGACGTTGAACGCCGCGAGCGCCCCTGCCGTGAGCGCCGCCGTCGCCGATCCCGTCCACCGCCATGCGACGAACCATGCCGCCCATCCGGTCAGCGCCAGGCCGATGAGGACGGCGAGGTTGAACGCGAGGACCGGCGATCCACCCAGCGCGCGGACGGGCAGCGCGAACATCGCCGGCATGATCACCGGGTCCGAGTAGGCGAGCGTCTGCCGCTCCGGCCAGAAGATGTTGCCGTCGAAGAGATGGAGTGGATCCGTCCGGAGCGCGTGCGCGATCCAACTCAGCGTCCACTCGGCCTGTTCGGCGTCGACGTTGTGATTGAGCGACCGCGACGCCGGCGCGATCGAGAGCGGCCACGTGTGCAGGATCGTCAGCGCGACGAAGACGATCGCGGCGAGAAGAGCAGGGCGGGAGACGCGCACGGACCGCGCCAGTATAGGAGTTAGCTCCGCGCCTGGAACGGATTACGGATCGTCAATCGTTCCTCGATGACCTGGCCGTCTTGGAGATCTTCCGTGTAGAGCGTCTCGCAATCCGCCGCGAGCGCGGAAGCGACAACGAGCGCGTCGTACACGTGGAAGCCATAGGTCCGCGCGATGCTCAGCGCGGCGTCGTGCGTCTCGATGGTCACAGCGCGCGGAGACGGGCACAGGATGCGGATCGCATCGAGCGCCTCGGTGATCTCCTCCCACGACATGTCGAGCTTCCGTCGGGCCGTGGCGACGAACTCGTTCAAGGCTTGGACGCTGATGACGCCGCCTGCGGCCAGAAGGCCTTCGGCAATTTCCGAGCGCGGGTCGTCCTTGGCGACCGAGTAGATCAGAACGTTCGTATCGAGGCAAGGCCTAGCGGGCATTGGCCTCGTCGCGGTCGAAGACGAAGCCGGATGGCAGAGGACGACGGAGCTTTCGCAGCCGGTCGAGCGCGTCCTCCCGACTTCGGTCTCGCTGGACCTCGAACGTCTTCGCGTCAGCGATGCGAATCTCGATCTGATCGCCTTCCTTCAGATCGAGCGCCTCGACGACTGCCGCGGGCAGTCGCACGGCCAGGCTGTTTCCCCATTTCGCGACCTGCATGGCCTCCTCCGATGAATAGATATACATCTCGTATTGTATATCAACTGACGCCGCCGGCTCCTGTCTTGAAACGGTTCTGCCGTTACTTCTGGCTTCTGGCTTCGAAGTTCTGACTTGACGCGCGATGTTGCCGGGGCAGAGCGATGTCCGCCCCGGCACTCCTGGCTACTTCACCGGGATCATCAGGTGCGCGTACGGCGTGTTCGCCCACATCACGTACGGCGCTTTTGGATTCTCGGCGGTGGTCGGATAGCCGGCGAGCCGGTCGCCGGGGTTGAAGAGCATCACGTGCGCGCCGGTGTCGACCCACTGGTGGCCCGCCGCGGGACCGGACGCGTACGGATCGTCGTTGCTCGCGTCCGATCCGCCCATCAGCATGTAGCCGAAGCCCACGAGATCCTTCGGCGGATCCTGGTGGGCCATGTACGCCTTCATCCATTCGAGGCCGTTCTTGTCGACGCACATCGGATCGGGACCTGGCGACACCGGGTTGTCCGGGATGCACGTCCAGCCGTTCGTGCCTTCACGCAGCACGTGCGGCTGCATCTGGGCGTCGACGGCCATGACGGTGGCGTGCTCGCTGACGGCGGCCGGCGCGGCCGCCATGGCGCTCTTGATGAGATCGGCATCGCTCGGCGCGGCCGGCGCATTCATGCCGGCCATCTGCGCCGAGAGACTGCGGGACGACACGAACACGACGACGGCGACGATCAGAACCACGTAGGACACGATGAATCGAGACCTCATGACGAGACCTCCTGACCACAGGGTGTGGCGGGACCGACGGTATGCGACGGACCTCTCTGCGTTTTCGACGTGACGGAACACCGCGCGAGACCCCGCGCGGCAAGGGCTACGATAACGCGGCGTCAGTCGGCGGGGAACAGGAAAAAAGTGGATGCGGAGGGGGCGCAAGTGGCGGGTTCCGGGTTCCCCCTGGGCCTGAAGGCCCAGGGCTCCGTGGGGAGGGCGATTGCCTGGAGGCCCAGCATTCCGATCGGATCGGAGCCCCGGGCCTTCAGGCCCGGGGGGAACCCGGAACCCACTCCTGGCTTCTGACTTCGTACTTCGAACTTGCGCTTAGCGCGCTTCTCTGAAAACCGCTGCCGAATGCGCCGCGAGCGTCCAGCGGCCGGCGACCGGGACGCGTTCGTCCGTATGGCGCGCGGCGGCGGTGTCGATGAGCAGGTCCCAGCCCACCGCGATTCGATGCGCCGGCAGCGTGAACGCGATGTCGTCCGGACCCGCGTTGAGGAGGATGAGCAGCGTGTCGCCGGTGATGCGCTCGCCGCGCGCGCCGCGTTCGGCGATCGCCTCGCCGTCGAGCAGGACGCCGAGCGCGCGCCGGCTGCGATCGTTCCACGCGTCGCCGGTCATCTCGGTGCCGTCCGGCTGCAGCCACAACACGTCGGCCGCGCCCGCGCGGCGTCCGTTGAGGAACGTCCGCCGCCGCAGCACCGGCTGCGACTTGCGCAACGCGACGAGCGCGCGCGCGAACGCGCCGAGCGTCCGCCCCTCGTCGTCGAGCGCCCACGGCGTCCAGGCGAGCGGCGAGTCGATCGTGTACGCGTTGTTGTTGCCCTGCTGCGACCGGCCCATCTCGTCGCCGCCGGCGATCATCGGCACGCCAATCGAGACGAAGAGCGTCAGCAGGAAATTGCGCTGCTGCCGTCGCCGCAGCGTGAGGATCGTCGCGTCGTCGGTGGGGCCTTCGACGCCGCCGTTCCAGCTCAGGTTGTTGTTGTCGCCGTCGCGATTGTCCTCGCCGTTCGCCTCGTTGTGCTTCTGCTCGTACGAGACGAGATCGGCGAGCGTGAAGCCGTCGTGCGACGTGATGAAGTTGATGCTCGCGTGCGGCTGCCGTCCCGACGAGCCGTAGAGATCGCTGCTGCCCGAGACGCGCGTGGCGAGCTCCGGCAGCACACCCTCGTCGCCGCGCCAGAAGCGCCGCACCGTGTCGCGATAGCGTCCGTTCCACTCGGCCCAGCCCGGCGGGAAGTTGCCGACCTGATAGCCGCCTTCGCCGACGTCCCACGGCTCGGCGATGAGCTTCACGCGCGAGATGATGGGGTCCTGCGCGATGACGTCGAAGAACGCGGACAGCCGATCCACCGCGTACAGCTCGCGTGCGAGCGCCGATGCGAGATCGAAGCGGAAGCCGTCGACGTGGACCTCCTGCACCCAGTAGCGCAGGCTGTCCATCATGAGCTGCAGGACGTTGGCCGACTGCATGTTGAGCGTGTTGCCCGTGCCGGTGAAGTCCTGGTAGCGCGCGAGGTTGTTCGGATCGAGCCGATAGTAGGTGCGGTTGTCGATGCCGCGCAGCGAGAGCGTCGGCCCGAGATGATTGCCCTCCGCCGTGTGGTTGTAGACGACGTCGAGGATCACCTCGAGTCCGGCGGCGTGCAGCGCGCGGACCATCATCTTCACTTCGCGGACGACGTCGAGCGGCGAGGGCGCGGTGCTGAAGCGGGCGTCGGGCGCGAAATACGACAGCGAGTTGTAGCCCCAGTAGTTCGTGCGTCCCGCCGCGTGCAGCGTGTATTCGTCGGCGTGCGTGTGGATCGGCATCAACTCGACGGCCGTGACGCCGAGCGTCGTGAGATGGCGAATGGCCGGCTCGGACGCGAGGCCGAGATAGGTGCCGCGCAGCTCGGGCGGGATCGACTCGTTCAGTGCCGTGAAGCCCTTGACGTGCAGCTCGTAGATGACCGTCTCGCTCCACGCGGTGCGCGGCGGCCGATCCGATCCCCACGTGAACGCATCGTCGATGACCGCGCCGAGCGGCGCGTAGGGCGCGCTGTCGGTCAGATCCGCCGCGCCGGCGCCGTCGGAGCCCGGTTCGAACGCGAAGAGCGACGGATCCCAGCGCATCGGCCGTCCGATCGCGCGGGCGTACGGATCGAGCACGACCTTCGCGGGATTGAAGCGCTGACCGCGCGCCGGATCCCACGGCCCGTGCAGCCGATAGCCGTAGAGCTGACCGGGCCGCACGTCGGGCAGATACGCGTGCCACACGCGGTCCGTGCGATCGACGAGCGGAATGCAGATGCGGCCGACGACGGCGTCGGGTGAGTCGAAGAGACAGAGCTCGACCTTGGTCGCATGCTCCGAGAAGATCGCGAAGTTGACGCCAGTGCCGTCCCAGGTCGCGCCCAGGGGCCAGGGCGCTCCAGGCCAGACACGCACGAGGGGCATTGTACGTGCCGCGATGGGAAGTGAGAAGTTTGAAGCCGGCAGCCAGAAGTGGGTGCGAAGTTGACGATAATGCGCTGTGCTTTCCTGGCTTCGCTGGTGGGCGGATCTGCTGGATACGCGGTTTCGTGTGCCCGGGACGAACGTGCGGTTCGGGGTGGATCCGATCCTCTCGCTCATTCCCGGGCTCGGCGATCTCGCCAGTCCCGCGTTCACGCTGCTCCTGCTCGTGCAGGGACTGCGGCAGCGCGTGCCGAAGGTCGTGATCGCGCGCATGATCCTCAACGCGCTCGTCGACGCGCTCATCGGCATCGTGCCGATCGCGGGCACCGTCGGTGACGTGTTCTGGCGCGCGAACACGGCGAATCTCGCGCTCGTCGAGCGGCACGCGCGGCCGGGCCGGGCACCCTCGCGCGGCGACTACCTGTTCGTCTTCGGCGCGGCGGCCGTCTTCGGGCTGCTCGCGCTCGTGCCGTTTCTTCTGGGGATCTGGATTGCCGCGATGATCTGGCGGCACGTGATCGCGAGCTGATGGACGTCGCGGACTTCGATTTCGACCTGCCGCCCGATCGCATCGCGCAGGAGCCCGTCCCGCGCGGCACCTCTCGCCTGCTCGTCGTCTCGCGCGCGGCCGGTACGTGGCGCGAAGCGGCGATGGCGGACCTGCCGTCGAACCTCGCGCCGGGCGATCTCCTTGTCGGCAACGACACGCGCGTGTTTCCGGCGCGCCTGCTCGGCCGCCGGCATCCGACGGGCGGCGCCGCGGAATGCCTGCTCGTCTCGCGCGTCGGTCCCGACGAGTGGGACGCGCTCGTCCATCCCGGCCAGAAGCTGAAGCCGGGATCCGAGATCGTGTTCGAAGATGCCGAGCGCGCGCCTGGCGTGCGGCTCGTCGCGCACGTGCTCGATCAACGGTTCTTCGGCCGCCGCCGCGTGCGCCTGACCGTGTCGGGCGCGCCGAGCGTCGACGAGGCCGTCGACGCGCTCGGACACGTTCCGCTGCCACCGTATATTCATCGCGCGGATCGGCCGGACGACCGTGCACGCTATCAAACCGTGTACGCCGCCTCGCGCGGCTCGATTGCCGCGCCGACCGCGGGTCTCCACTTCGACGACCGTACGCTCGCCGCGCTCGCGGCCGCCGGCATCGGCTGGGCGACGGTGACGCTGCACGTCGGTTACGGCACGTTCAAGCCGGTGCGCGTCGAGACCGTCGAGGATCACGAGGTCGATCCCGAGCGCTACGACATCCCTTTGACGACCGCCGACGCCATCGCCCGCACCCATGCCGCCGGCCATCGCGTCGTCGCCATCGGCACGACCACGACGAGAGCGCTGGAGTCGGCGGCGAAGGAGGACGGGACGATCGCGACCGGGCCGGGCGAAGCGAACCTCTTCATCTACCCCGGCCACCACTTCCGCGCGATCGACGCGCTCGTCACCAACTTCCACCTGCCGAAGTCATCGCTGTTGATGCTGGTCTCCGCCTTCGCCGGCCGCGAACTGATCCTCGACGCGTACAAGGCCGCCATCGCGATGGGTTTCAGGTTCTACAGCTATGGGGATGCGATGGTGATCGTCTGAACGCGATCAAGTTAGAAGTGTGAAGCCAGAAGCCAGAAAGTGGGTTCCGGGTTCGGCGGTGGGCTCGCGCGAAGACGCGAAGGACGCGAAGCGAAGGCGGGAACGGGAAGGCGCGAGGCGGCACAGCGGCGGCTCACGCCAGGGCGCGCACGGATCACGCTGTCGGAGACGGCGGAGTGCGGTGGGCGTGAGGCGGGCCGCGGGGGCGAGGCCGCTCGAAAAGAGGGCGCGTTCCAAGCCCCGCGCAGTTCCATGTTCCACGTTCAGGGTTCCGCGTTCGATGCTGCGCGCGCTTTTCGAGCGCGCCCGCGACCGCGCGCGCTGTTGGGGGCGCGCCCTCTACCCGTCCCGCCCCACACCCACCGCACGCCGCCGAACCCGGAACCTGGCACCGCGGCGCGCCGCAGGCCGCGCCGCCGAACCCGGAACCAGCGAGGCGCCGAGAAAGAGTCAGGCGCCCGAAGCACCCGGCACCAGAACCCGGGGAACCCTGAACCCGGAACCCGGAACTGGGTGTCTACAGATTCGCTATCGACAGTCACGCCACCTTGCGCGACTTCCGAGGCTTGACGACCAGGCGCACGCCGATCCCCAGCCTGGCCAGCATATCGATCAGCGCATCGGTGCTGAAGAGATCGATGCGACCGCGCAGGAGGTCGCTCACGCGCGGCTGCGTGACCCGCAGCACCTTCGCAACCTCGGCCTGCTTGAGCCCGCGCGAGGCGATCGCCTTCTGCAGTTGAATCAGGATGTCCGCGCGAACCAGGAGATGCTCGGACTCCTCCTCCGAGAATCCGAGGTCTCGGAACACGTTCCCGGTAGACGGGGTGACCTTAGGCGTCTCGCTTCTTGCCATCGCTCTGCCTCAACTTCTCCAGGCTGCGGAACCGCTGCCGGCCCAGCTTCAGATCCGCGGCGCTCGTCTTCCTCGTCTTCTTCTCGAAGGCGTGGAGCACGTAGATTCCTTCGGGTCGTGTCGTCACGTAGAAGATGCGGTGCGCACCCTCGACGTGGACGCGGATCTCCCTGACTCCCGGCCCGACGGCCTTCATCGGCTTCCAGTCGTCAGGATCCAGCCCCAGCTGAACCCGTCGAAGCTGGAAGCCCGCCAGGCGCTTGGCGAGCGCAGGGAAGCCCCGCAGGTCCTTCAGCGAGCTGCCGAGCCAGATCAGCGCCTTGACCGCCATCGCCTACGGCATCAAATTATACAAGTTCTTATATCGCAGGGGGAGCCCGCTCACTCCTCGTCCAGACTGGCCTCAGCCAAACAGCGATGGAGACGCGATGGTGATTCTGTAAGGCTCGCGCGAAGACGCAAGATGCGAAGAAGAGCCGCGGACTGCTACTATCGGCGAGCCCTGTCCATCGTCAAGGTCGACCCTCGCCGCCTCCGTGGCCCCTGGGCGCCGGGGTGCGTGCTCGAACGCGAGCACTATCGGTCGGGTGCCGCTGCCGCTGTGGTCGCCCAGGGATTGACTGACGCCGGCGTCTCGCCCATCTACTCTGTGGCCATCACGAAGACTCGGACCGGGGCATGACGAAGGTCTTCATCGCCGGCTCGCGCCAGATCGGATTGCCAGGTGGCGTGTCCCGAAGGGACTCATTGGAAGGAGTCTGATGCTGCCTCGAATGCTGGTATCTGTCGATCAGAAGTTGCAGCGCTTGCGAGAGTTCAGGCGCGAAGAGGCCTTGGGGGGACTGCTCGTCAACGCGGCCGAGCGGGATTATGACCGGGTCTTCGCCACCTGTCTTGACGTGATTGAGAGCCTGCTCCGCGAATCCGGCGACATCGCCGATGACTCCAAGCTGCTATTGCTCTCAGAACCAGGCAAGCAGGTGGAAAAGATCGATCTGCTCCTTGCCGAGGTCGGTCCATCCGATGACAAGGAGTTCCGACGCCTGGTCATCGTCGAGGACAAGCTGTCGACGAATTCAGAGAGCCGCCGAAAAGTACTCGCTCAGCTTCTCGATTACTCGAACATCGTTCAGAGAGAGCTGACGCCTGACGATCTTCCCGATTCCGTGTCGGACTGGGTGGAGGAGTACCGATACGAAATCCACCAAGGCATGCGCGCCGGTGATTTCCTCCTGATCATCTGCGGCGACGAGATTCACGACCGGCTCGTCGGCCTTGTTCAGTCGTACCTACTCAGACTCGACAAGGCGAATCGCAGTGATGTGGTGTTGATCTCGCTGCCGGTCTACTCAGACGGCGACACGCACATGCTGGTGCCACATGTCGTTGGCGGTACGGAACGCACGCCCCGCGATCTCAAGCTAAAGGTCGAGGTTCACACGACCGAAGGTCGGCCCCTGCCGATCGCCGGCATTCGCTCGGAGCAGATCTCAGCCGAGACATCAGGCCCGCGAAAGCGTGGAGCCCTGGTTGACCCTGCCGCGTTCATGATGCATTGGGAAGAGGACAACGGGCGCGCTGCGGCCGACGCATGGCGCGCCTTCGTCCGGGCCGTGCAAGCCGCTGCTATTCCGGGCCTCCAGGTCGGAGCCTACGCTAGCG